>NZ_CBAROL010000007.1:0-93228 GCF_964779595.1 Methyloglobulus sp. | reverse complement strand
AAGACAAGGCGCTTATTATTTGATTTAGCCACAATAGCCTTTGCAGAATTGGCTTAAATAATGACCGGTTTTGTTTGATAAGCGTTTAAAATTAGGTAGCACTTAACATTTTCTCCTACACTGGAAATCTTATGAATTACCTAGGATCAATTGCACGATGACTGTCGAAACCTTGATTAACTTTGCTGTACAGTTCATTGGAATTGGGATCGCCCTCTTTCTTGCTTATCAATCTTTCCAAAAACGCCGAATACAGTTATGCGCTGAACCGACGTTGCCCCAATACTTTATCCGCAAAAGCACCTATTTTCTAGGTATCGCATCGTATTGCACGTTAATGGCAGCACTTTACGGGTTACTGACTTGGCAATGGTTACCTCTTGAACCGCTGGTAACGCTCATCGTGAAAGATCTCCGTGCCTGGCAATTAGTGGATCTTATGAATGGCTTGGACGGTAGCACAATCGTACCTTTGATGGTAGCGGTGCTGTTGCTGTTTTTTATTGCATGGGAAAGCAAGTTTAACCCCTTACTTATTTTAAGGGACAGTATCCATGACGCTTTCGCCATTCCGACCAAGGCCGTAGAAGTCTACAATGCGTTAATCTCATCCAGATTGTCAGCAATCGATGAGCCATTAAAAGAACAAATAGCCAATCGCTTGCTGATTCCGACCATGGATCCGGGTGATTTCGACAAATCCAGTGCCACAGTCGAATATAAATGGGCGCATAACTGCCTGCTTTTTAATCAGATACAAAACTACGCCAACCAATCATCCTATCGTCGTTTATTCAACGAACCGTCACTGAAATGGGGAGAAATCTGTATTTCCTACAATGCGATGTCAGAAAAAGTGAATGTCTGGAAAGAAGCGGAACCGCACTACACCAAGACGGTAAATTTGATTAAGGATCTGGATCATCTCACCGGCCTGCTCTGTCGCTTGCTTGCCGCGCTGGTCGTATTCGGGAGTGCCAGTGAAAACGAGATATGGGCATCTGTGAAACAACTCGGTGGTAAGGTTCAAGAAGCTCGCCTCAAACACACCTATAAATACATTCTTATTTTCACGGCCGCCACCGCAATTGGAGTAATGTTAGGGCGTGAGCTTTCGGTGTCACTGCATAATGCTTTCTTGTTTCCCGAAAAACCGCTTCCACATTTTAATTACGCTACGCTCCGCTGGATCGCTTACGCCATTCCAATGTATGTGCTGCCGATAACGCTTGTCTTTATTGCTCGGACGATAGCTGTCAGACATCAACGAGGACAATCCGAGCTGAACTATGGGTTCTATATGGCGATGATGATAGTCGGGTTTATCGTTAGCACCACGTCTTCCTTGCTCGTTCTTGAATTAACTCACTACCGTAGAGAATATTTTAATTTTCTGGATAGCTTTATCCAACATACACGCTGGGGAATTTTACCCGCGTTGATGTGCGGTTTTGTAGCTTATCGAATGGATACACCCGTGAGCGAAGCGGAAACGCTGGGCAAGCTTGCTATGCTCGCTGTGCTGCGTTTTCTTGGGTGGGGATTGATTGCCGTCATTATCATGCTTTACGCAACTGACGACATGACAGTCGAGGAACCCAACCTGCGTTTCACACTTGTTGGTACGGCTTTCTTTGTAGTTGGTCTCTTGGGCGCGTCTGCCCGTTTTAAAACAGCAAGATCAGATGATTAGCTATTGGAGCTACGCTTTGGGTAATAATCAACAAAAGGTTCTAAAGTTTCACAGGATTTATCACTAGCTCAAAGCTACAATAATAGTCAATAGTATTGTGTTTTATTGTAAAAAAACATAAATAATGATAAATTATATTTTTAAATCTATTAGGAACTCCACATGGCAGCCATCCAATTATCCGACAACCTGATAGACGCGGCCAAAACAGCGGCAAAAGCCATGCACAGGTCTACACCCAAACAGATCGAACATTGGGCTTTACTAGGCAAGGCGGTTGAGGAAACGCAAGACATTTCCGCTGTGAAGCTCGCGAAGTTTGAGGATATTATCGGGCGGTATTCTGAAACCTTCAGAATTTTGTCCGAGTGACAGGGATTATCTGGATCACCGAGAGCGACACCATCCTGATTCACGAACGCTTATTGACCCTTAACGGCGGTGCTGCCGGGATACGTGACCGTGGCTTATTGCAGTCTGCGCTTGCCCGACCGCAGCAGCTGCACAATTACGGCGACAACTCAGCCATCGTTGACCTAGCGGCATCGTACATCATGGGGATTGTCAAAAATCACCCTTTCGTTGACGGCAATAAGCGGGTTGGCTTTGGTGTGGGCATCCTCTTTCTGGAAATGAACGGTCATGCTTTCATCGCCAGCGCAACCGCCGCCGCAGATACCATAATGGCGGTAGCTTCCAGTGATTTAGATGAAGACGGGCTGCGGACATTTTTAAAAGTAAACAGCCAATGAGCATAGCCTTAAACTCATTAGGTATTTTTAGGCACTCCCCGTAACCAATTTGTAAAGAAAGTGTACAGTTTTACAATGAAGATTGGCTCTCAACTAAAGATGTATCCATCATCCCCGTTATATTTTCCTCTTTAAAGACAGGATTTAAGACCATCGATTGTGTCGGCGAAGCTATAAAGCCATGATGCACATAGCGGGTAGTCTGATTATAAATTGTTCTCAGGTACGCTAACCTGACACCTGAATATTTGGCTACCCGTGCCGCAAATGCGGTCATGAAATTGGACACAGTTACCAAAAGCAATGTTTATAGCTTAAGGTAAGCAATTAATTTAATGGGGTGAACGACGGGGCTCGAACCCGCGACAACCGGAATCACAATCCGGGACTCTACCAACTGAGCTACGCTCACCATAGGAAATATGGAGATGGAAATGGTACGCTTGGCAGGACTCGAACCTGCGACCCTCGGCTTAGAAGGCCGATGCTCTATCCAGCTGAGCTACAAGCGCAAAGTTGGTCGGGGTAGAGGGATTCGAACCCCCGACATCCTGCTCCCAAAGCAGGCGCGCTACCAGACTGCGCTATACCCCGACTATATCTTTACAACGACTTGTTGAATTTGCCAACCGCCCCTAAAGAGCAGCGTATGATAACGGGGGGCAGGATAACCGTCAATTGTTTTTTCTGTCGACGAATAACTAAGCGATTAAAGCCTAGTTTTAACAACCTGGTAAATTTCATTCACCATCTGTTCAATATTTTCAGTTACCTGCTCAAGTTCCGCCAATTTGGTTTCAGAAAACGATTTGTCTTTGATGCTACCCAGATTGATGTAGACGTTTAATGCGGAGCTTTTCAATCCGCTGTATGCCGCCATGACCGCCGCCCCAGCATCGCTGACGGCACTGGGATTGCCTAAGCCGGCGGCAACTTTGCTTAAGCGAATAATCTCGGCGCAGGCGTGGACGCATTGCATCGGGACTTCAGTTGCCTCTTGCAATACCGCCTGGATGGAGGTGCTACGGCTTGCCTTTTCTTCCTCCGTTTCCCTTGGCAAGGCGTACTTGGACATCAGCCGATTGAATACTTCAATGTCGGCTTGGATAAGGTCGGTCAGTTGGCTGCGTAAGGTTTCGGCTTTGCCCAAAACTTCTTGAAGTTCGGCTTCAACTTCGGCGAACTTGGGTTTACCGATGGTGAGATTGCAGACCATGCTGACCAAGGCCGCGCCTTGTGCGCCCATAAGTGCCGCCGCACTGCCACCGCCGGGCGTAGCGGATTTGCTGGCGAGTGCGTCGAGGAAGATTTGGATCGGTTTGTCTTTGATTTCGGTCATTGGTGGTGATTTTATTGATAATTGCTGTCGAGTTAGAGGTCTGAAATTGCTTGGCAGTTGTCGGGTTACACTACGCTAACCCGACCTACATTAGATTGGCTAAAACAGTCATTCACGCCGCCAAGAGGTTGTGCCATCAGGTTTGTCTTCAAGAATAATGCCTTGCTGTTTTAATTCATCACGGATTTGGTCGGCTAAAGCCCAGTTTTTTGATTTTTTGGCTTCTGAACGATCCAGAATTTTTTGCTCAATCCAAGAGTTTCCTCTAGTCAATTCTGCTGTGCCAGTAATAGCAGACCCTCCGCCTACTAGCGCAGCTACAACTTCATGCGTAACTTTCCCTTTTAAAAAAGCATCTGGATCATTCTGCAATATGCCCAATAAGTCGCCCAGTTTTTTAAGATTGTTTGCTAATTGTCCTGCTCTTTCAATTTCTTTTGGTTGTTTAGCTTTATTAAGCTCAGTTGCAATATCAAACAAAACCGACAGTGCAACAGGTGTATTAAAATCATCGTCCATCGCCTGTTCAAAACGATTTTTATAATCCCCTGCTAATAGCGCACCGACCGCCTCAACATCACGCAACGCAGTATATAATCGATTTAACCCCGCTTTAGCATCATTCAGTTGCTCATCGGAATAATTCAGCGGACTGCGGTAATGGCTTTGCAGAATAAAAAACCGGACAACTTCAGGTTGATATTGCTTTAGCACTTCACGCACAGTAAAAAAATTCCCCAACGACTTGGACATTTTTTCATTGTCCACTCGCACAAATCCGTTGTGCATCCAATAGTTGACAAAGGTTTCCCCAGTTGCGCCTTCGGATTGGGCGATTTCGTTTTCGTGGTGGGGAAATTGCAAGTCCATGCCGCCGCCATGGATGTCGAAATGGTTGCCCAAGCAGCAAGTGGACATGGCTGAGCATTCGATGTGCCAGCCGGGACGGCCTAAGCCCCAGGGCGAAGGCCAAGACGGCTCGCCGGGTTTGGCCATTTTCCAGAGTACGAAATCTAGCGGGTCTTGTTTGGCTTGATCGACATCGACACGTTCGCCCGCTTGCAAGTCGGCGAGGTTTTTGCCCGATAGCTTGCCGTAATCCTTGAATTTGCTGACCGAGTAGAATACGTCGCCGTTCGTCCCTACGTAGGCCAGCCCTTTGTCGATTAGGGTGGCTATCATGGCGATAATGGCGGGTATGGATTGGGTTGCCTTGGGTTCGGCATCCGGCGGCAAGACGTTTAATGCGCGTTCGTCTTCGTGCATGGCATCGATGAAGCGTTGGGTTAACGCGGTGAAGTCTTCGCCGTATTCATTGGCGCGGTTGATTATCTTGTCGTCGATGTCGGTGATGTTGCGGACGTAAGTCAGCTCGTAACCTTTATGGCGAAAATACCGCGCCACGGTATCAAACACGACCATCACGCGGGCATGGCCGATGTGGCAGTAATCGTAGACGGTCATGCCACACACGTACATGCCGACCTTGCCCGGTACGCGGGGCTGGAATTCTTCTTTTTTGCGGGTTAAGGTGTTATATATTTTCAAGATTGATCTCGGTAAGTAGAGGCAATAAATCTTTTGCCCATACATCTTTAGGTAAGCGTTTTGATAAAAGGAGTGCAATCTACCAAGATTAACGCTTCTCTTTCAAGCTAAAAACACCTAAAATTTTGGGTTTATCACCAGCACAGGAAATTAAGCTATGCGTACTTTGATACTGTCTGCCCTGTTGTGCCTTAGCGCAACTTCATCATTTGCAACGGAAAATAAAATGTCTCAACCCGTATCATCCAGTAATAAAATCAAATTGACCACATCACTCGGCGCGATAATTGTACAACTGAACACCGAGAAAGCACCGGTTTCTTCTGCTAATTTTTTAACTTATGTTAACGAAGGCTTTTATAACGGCACGATATTCCACCGTGTCATTAAAGGTTTTATGGCGCAAGGCGGCGGTTTTGATACGGCTTTCAAACAAAAAGAAGTGCATGCCTCAATCAAGAATGAAGCCGATAATGACCTGAAAAACAATCGTGCCACGTTGGCGATGGCGCGGACTAACGATCCTAATTCTGCAACGGCGCAGTTTTTTATCAATCTAAAAGACAATGCTTTCCTCGACCATACCAGCCCAACCTCCAGCGGTTGGGGTTATGCGGTATTTGGTGAAGTAGTTGAAGGGATGGATGTGGTTGATGCAATGGCGACACAAGCAACGGGCAATAAGGGCGGTCATCAAGACGTGCCGAAAACTGACATTGTGATTGAGAAAGCGGAAGTAATTAAATAAATAAGGCTAAAAATGCAAGGCCAAAGGCAAAAAATCAAAAACCTTGCGCCTTGTGCCTGCTTTTGTCATGAACACTGAAATCCTGTTTATTTCCGACCTTCATCTTGCCTGGGATAAGCCGGAAATTACCCAACGCTTCCTTCATTTTCTGGACAACAGGGCGACAAAAGCCAGCACCTTATACATCTTGGGTGACCTCTTTGATGCCTGGGTGGGCGATGATGATTTCAGTCCACCTAATCCCAAAATTCGTGAATCGCTGAAACGGCTTACAGAATCGGGGGTTAAGGTGTATTTCCAGCAAGGAAATCGTGATTTTTTATTGGGGAATCAATTTTGTAAGGATACCGGTATTGTCTTATTGGATGATCCTGTTCAGATTGATTTATTCGGTGTGCCAACATTGCTTATGCACGGCGATTTACTGTGTACCGATGACTTGCCCTACCAGGAATTTCGCAGCAAATCGCGCACTCCTGAATGGCAGCATAATGTGCTTTCCAAACCGTTGTTCGTACGATTGTTGGTTGCCCGTTGGTATCGAATACGAAGCTATTTCCATAAGCGCCAAAAAACGCAAGAAATTATGGATGTTAATCAAAAAACAGTTACCGATACCTTGGTTAAGCATAATTGTTTACGTTTGATACATGGACACACCCATCGACCTAATATTCATAATTTTGAGATCAACGGAAAAGCTGCCCAGCGTTATGTTTTGGCTGCATGGACTAAAGACAAAGGTGACGCACTGGTTTGGGATGAAAATGGCTACCGGATAGAAACCGTATGAACAGATTATCCTTAACAATTAATATCATGAAGAACTATCTATGTGGATACGTATTGACCATATAACATTAAAAGTTGACTTTTATGGCAAAATAATTAAATCTACTGCGTGGCGTGAAGTGTCCTGTACCCGAGGAGATAAAAATAATCACCCCAAAAACTAACTTTAAGTCTTAAAAAATCATAATCAGTATTTTGTCGTACAACAAGATATCAGGAGAAAAATATATGAAGAAGCCTCTTAGAAATTGGCTAATTGCGTCGAGTGTAGCTGTGTTGATTGCTGCGCCAGCAATAGCGACAGCAAATAGTGCCAATGAACAACTATCAAAGAACCCAGCCAACTGGGCAATGTGGGGTGGTAACTATGCTGGCACTCGCTATAGCGAACTTTCAGACATCAACGTTGACAACGTAAAGAATCTGCAACCTGCATGGTCTTTCTCTACAGGTGTTTTACGTGGTCATGAAGGTGGTCCGCTGGTAATTGATGATATTCTTTACATTCATACACCTTTCCCTAATACCGTGTATGCAATTGACCAAAAAACCCAAGCGGTTATTTGGGAATATACGCCTACCCAAGATGCAGATGTCACCATTCCTGTGATGTGTTGCGACACGGTTAACCGTGGCTTAGGTTACGGCGATGGCAAAATCTTCTTGCAACAATCTGATACCGTCTTAACGGCTTTAGATGCAAAAACCGGCAAACGGGTTTGGAGTGTTCAGAATGGCGACCCAAAATTGGGTATGACCAACACGTCTTCACCTCTGGTCGTTAAAGAAAACGTGCTAACCGGTATTTCCGGTGGTGAATTTGGTGTACGCGGATTCTTGGCTGCTTACAACATGCGGACTGGCAAGCTGGCCTGGAAAGGTTACAGCATGGGGCCTGATTCTGACACTTTGATTAACCCCAGCAGCACCACAACTTGGGAAAATGGCAAAGTTGCTCCAGTTGGCGCAGATTCAAGCGTAAAAACCTGGAAAGGCGACCAATGGAAAATCGGCGGCGGTACTACCTGGGGCTGGACTAGCTACGATCCTGAATTGAACTTGATCTATTACGGCTCAGGCAATCCGTCTACTTGGAATCCTGTACAACGTCCTGGCGACAACAAATGGTCAATGTCCTTGTGGGCTCGTGATGCTGACACTGGTGCAGTAAAATGGGTTTACCAAATGACTCCACATGATGAGTGGGATTATGACGGTATCAACGAAACCGTATTGGTTGACCAAGAAGTTAAAGGCGCAATGCACAAAACTATCGTGCATTTTGACCGTAACGGCTTTGGCTACACGCTGGATCGCGTGACCGGTGAATTGTTGGTTGCTGAAAAATTTGACAAATCAGTAAACTGGGCATCACACGTGGATATGAACTCTGGTCGTCCACAAGTGGTTTCTAAATACAGTACTGAACAAAACGGCGAAGACGTGAACAGCAAAGGCGTTTGCCCTGCTGCCTTAGGTTCTAAAAATCAACAGCCGGTATCTTACTCGCCGCAAACGGGTTTGTTCTACATCTCAGGTAATCACCTGTGTATGGACTATGAACCATTCGCGGTTGACTACAAAGCGGGTCAACCTTATGTAGGTGCTACATTAACCATGATGCCAGCAGGTGCAGATGCCATCACAGGTCAACCTGACGGCAGCACCAACCTCGGTCAGTTCACCGCTTATGACGCTAAAACCGGTAAAATTGCATGGTCAAACAAGGAACAGTTCTCGGTTTGGTCTGGTTCATTGGCTACATCCGGTGGCGTTGTGTTCTACGGAACGCTTGAAGGCTATTTAAAAGCAGTTGATGCTAAAACGGGTAAAGAACTGTATAAGTTTAAAACCCCGTCTGGCATTATCGGTAACGTCAATACTTGGAAATACAATGGCAAACAATATATTGGCGTACTGTCAGGTATTGGTGGCTGGGCAGGTATCGGTATTGCTGCTGGTCTTGACACGGGTAAAGAAGACTCCAACACAGAAGGTTTGGGTGCAGTAGGTGCTTACAGAAGCTTAAGCTCTTACACCAAACTGGGTGGCACACTTACCGTGTTTGCACTGCCTAACTGATTAATCTTTCCTGATTAATTGTTGAATAGAAACCCTGGTCAGCGAGCGATGACCAGGGTTTTTTTGTGCCTGTCAATGAGCCACTTCAAGTGAACTATTGAGGAAAAACTTTACCAAATCCCCTAATTTTGAGAACATACACACCGAAAGAAGTGGACCAGCTGATACTATCTCTTTATCAAAATAACACTTGTCACTTATAAATCGGTTATTGTGAGCAATACAGCAATAACTAGAAATAATCTTTAACACACGAGAAATGACCCATGACTAACTTTCCAATCGATCTTGGCGCTTATCAACGCATCAAACTGGATGCCAACGTTCCGACCTTAACGGCGGAACAAAAAACTGCCCTGCAAGCCAACATCCAACTATGCCGCGATGCCATCGTGTTCTTTACTTCCACTGGCGCAGCCCGTGGCGTGGGCGGTCACACCGGCGGCCCATATGACACCGTGCCAGAAGTCATGATTATGGATGCCCTATTCCGTGGCTCAGACAAATATGTGCCGACTTTCTTCGATGAAGCCGGACACCGCGTTGCCACGCAATACCTGATGTCCGTGTTAAACGGCGATATGCCTGCCGAAAAATTGACCGAATACCGCGCCGCACATTCGCACTTACCAGGTCATCCTGAATTAGGTTTTACCCCAGGCGTTAAATTCAGTTCAGGCCGTTTAGGTCACATGTGGCCTTATATCAACGGTGTGGCAATCGCCAACCCCAGCAAAACCTTGTTCTGCTTAGGTTCAGACGGATCGCAACAAGAAGGCGACGATGCCGAAGCCGCACGTTTGGCAGTAGCTCAAGGCTTGAACGTCAAACTGATTATCGACGACAATGACGTAACTATCGCTGGTCATCCTTCAAAATACCTTAAAGGTTGCTCAACCGCAAAAACCTTGGCTGGTCACGGTTTAACCGTATTAGAAGGCGACGGCGAAGATCTGGACAGCTTGTATGCGAATATCTGCGAAGCCATCAATACTGACGGCCCAGTTGCCATCATCAACTACCGCAAAATGTGTCCTGGCATTGTCGGCCTGGAAGGCTCCACCCACGGCCATGATGTCGTCTCCGTAAAAGTTGCTTTGGAATATTTGGAAACACGCGGTCATACTGCCGCTGTTGAGTTCTTGAAAGCTGTCGTTGCCCCTAAAATGACGGATACCTTCTTAGGTTCTAGTGATAAGTGGGATGCAAACCGTAACGTGTTCGGCGATGCTGTGGTTGCAGCAATGAACGGCATGAGCGAAGCGGATCGTAAAGCCAAAGTCCGTGTTATCGATTCCGACTTGGAAGGTTCTTGTGGCTTGCACAAAATCCACGCCGCATTCCCCGACTCATTCATTTCATCTGGCATCATGGAACGCGGTAACTTCTCCGCTGCCGCTGGTTTCGGCATGGAAGCAGGTAAACAAGGTATTTTCGGCACTTTCAGCGCGTTCCTGGAAATGCTGATGTCCGAAATCACCATGGCCCGCCTGAACAACTCCAACGTATTAAGCCATTTCTCACATTCCGGCATTGACGACATGGCGGATAACACTTGCCATTTCGGTCTGAATAACATGTTCGCCGACAACGGTTTGTCTGATGGTTATGCGACGGGATTGTATTTCCCAGCCGATCCAAACCAAATGAAAGCGGTTGTGGAAAAGATTTTCTTCGATCCAGGCTTGCGTTTCGTATTCTCAACCCGCTCTAAAACGCCCTTGATTTTGGACGACAAAGGCAACGAATTCTTCGGCGGCGACTACAAATTCGTACCAGGCAAAGACGAAGTTATCCGCGAAGGTACGGCAGGTTATGTTGTCGCTTTCGGTGAAACTTTGTATCGTGCCTTGGATGCGGTTGAACGTTTAAAAGCGGAAGGGATTGATGTCGGCTTAATCAACAAACCGACTTTGAACGTGATTGATGAAGATATGTTAGCGAAGGTCGGTAAATCGCCAATGGTGCTTGTTGTAGAATCGTTTAACAAGAAAACAGGTTTAGGTAGCCGTTACGGTTCTTGGCTGTTGGAACGCGGCTTAACGCCGAAATTCGCCCATTTAGGCACACACAAGGAAGGCTGTGGCGGTCTTTGGGAGCAATTCCCGCATCAAGGGATTGATCCTGCTGGCATTATGGCAAAAGTTAAAGAATTGGTGAAAAAATAATCCATTCTACATAAACTAAAAAAGGTCACTTAACCGTGGCCTTTTTTTATACGCTACGTTTTTAATTCAGCATTGGATCAAACAAGATTTCGGGTTTCCCCGTGAAATAGCCTTGGGCATAATCCACGCCTAAGTCCCTTAGCTTATCAAGCTGTTGGGTATTCTCAACATATTCAGCAATCGTTTTTCGACCATAGAGTTTGGCGGCAGACGTTATAAAGTTCACCACCAGTTCAGAATACGGATCAAGCAAAATATCATTGATGAACGACCCGTCTATTTTCAAATAATCGACATTAAATTTGGACAGATTCGCCAGATTGCTCGAACCAATACCAATATCGTCTAGGGATAATTGGCAACCTAAACGGCTTTTCAACAAATTCATAAAATGAATGGCTTGCTTATAATCTCGGTCAGCAACGGTCTCAGTAATTTCAAAGCAAACTTGCTCAGGATTGACCCAAAAATGCTTGAATTCTTTTGCCAAAATATCAATAAATGGGTTATATCGAATCGTGCTACCAGAAATATTAAGTGAATACAAAGCATTAGAGTTATTTTGCTGGGCGAAATAGCGGCAAAATTGATGCACGACATAAAAATCGACTTCACGGCTGATGTGGAATAATTCTGCCGTTTGCAAAAATCGATGATTGCTATCTATTTGCCCGTCACCATTTTTATAACGCAACAGAATCTCTAATTTTTGCTGCACTTCAATTTGATGAGTAATTGGCACAATAGGCTGTGAAAATAGCACAAATGATTGATTTTTAATGCCTTCTGTTATCGTAGGCAGCAGTTTTAATGAATCATAATAATCATGCAGTATGGGGTCGTCGTGTTCGATAAGTTTTACAACACTATTACCCGTCCGCCGCGCCTGAAACAAAGCCTCATCGACGGCAGCCAGTATGCGTTCAGGTGTTTTGTATTCTGGCGATAAGGGCGTTACGCCAAATATTAATTTGGGATAATAACTGATGCCTTCAATATCGATGGACTGACTATCCAACATCAAGGCTAGGTTTTCGGCAATTTCAAGGCTTTCTTCAACGGGCAGCTTAAGAATGATAGCAAACCGATTCCAACCCAATTTTCCCATGCAGGCATCAGGCAGATTTTTGACCCTGTTGAATATAAGCAATTGAATTGCATTGATAAGCTGCTCTTCTGCTGCTATCCCTTGCAACAAGCTGGCAATTTTTGGGACTTGATTGATTTCCGTATAAATCAGGGTGTGATGGGAATCATTGCCGGAAGAAATCTGTCCAATGGTTTGAATAAATGAGGGTCTGGTTAATAAATTCATGTCATCGGGCGGCTTTTTGTTCGTGTGAGTGTTGCAACTAAATTATCGAATTTAGATGCAGATGTGGCTGTAAGAATAGTAAATACCAACAAAACATACAATCGGTATAACTACCTATGTCACTTGATTACCAGACTATCTTGTGCTTATTGTGATAGCTGATACGCTAAAATGAAGAATCGCGCATCAGCTAAGTTTACCAACTAACACTTGATAAAGCATTAAAGCAACCAAAGGGCTGACTATGAACATCTCAAAAACTCGGTTGATCGGCGTAATTGTCGTATTGGTCGTCCTGTTTTTTTATTTCGATATGCAGGATTACCTAAGCCTGACTAAGTTGCAATCCCAGCAAGCAACCATTTTGTCTTACTATGCTAATCATCCCATCTTAACATTGCTTGTTTATGGCTTGATTTATATAGTCGTGACTGGGCTTTCCCTGCCTGGGGCAACTGTCTTGACATTGGCAGGCGGGGCGCTATTCGGTTTGCTGTGGGGAACGGTGATTGTATCCATTGCTTCCACAATTGGCGCGACGTTGGCTTTTTTGGCTGCGCGGTTTTTATTTCGAGAAAATTTAGAGCAAAAATTTGCCCAGCAACTGAGTGCCATTAACGCTGGCATTGAAAAAGACGGCGGTTATTATCTTTTTACTTTACGATTGGTGCCGTTAATTCCTTTCTTTGCCATCAACTTGATTATGGGATTGACCAAAATGCAGGCATCCACTTTTTTCTGGGTTAGCCAAGTCGGGATGCTCGCCGGAACGCTAGTTTATGTTAATGCTGGAACTCAGCTTGCAGCAATTAAATCCTTATCAGATATTACCTCGCCTTGGTTGATTGGTTCATTTATATTGCTGGGCATTTTCCCGCTCATCACCAAAAAAATTGTGGAACACCGCGCACATGACAAACAAAACCAGACATAACTGGATCAAACCAAAATCATTCGATAATAATATCATTGTTATCGGGGGCGGTTCTGCAGGTTTGGTCACAAGTTACATTGCCGCAGCGGTCAAAGCTAAAGTGACTCTGATAGAAAAACACCGCATGGGCGGTGATTGCTTGAATACCGGCTGTGTGCCTTCTAAAGCCTTGATAAGCACCACGCGATTACTCGCCAACGCCACTCGTGCAAAGGAATTTGGCATAGCCAAAATGACGGCAGAATACGAGTTTTCAGATGTCATGGAACGTGTACAGTCTGTGGTAAAAGCCATAGAACCGCATGATTCTGTCGAACGCTACCAAAACCTCGGTGTTGATGTCATAAAAGGCAATGCCAGGATAATATCGCCTTGGGAAGTTGAAGTTACCACCGCAACCGGAACGCAAACTTTAACGACCTTAGCCATCGTCATTGCCGCTGGCGCACGTCCTCTTGTTCCACCTATTCTCGGCATTGAAAACATCGACTACTTAACGTCTGATACTGTCTGGAGCTTACGCATACAACCTAACAGATTGATCGTTTTGGGCGGTGGCCCCATCGGTTGTGAGCTGGCGCAATGTTTTGCGCGATTAAGTAGCAAAGTAACAATGGTAGAAATGGCATCACGGCTGCTAATACGAGAAGATGAAGACGCTTCAGGGCTGGTACTGGAACAGTTCGAAAAAGAAGGCATTGATGTCCGCTTGGGTCATACCGCAAAACAATTCATCGTCGAAAACAGCGAGAAACTTCTGTTAGTCGAGCATGAAGGCAATACGATCCGCATACCCTTTGATGCTATTTTGTTAGCACTTGGTCGATCACCAAATACATCAGGTTACGGCTTGGAAGACATCGGCGTGGAATTATCGCCCAAACGCGCCATCCAGATAGACGGCTTTCAGGCGACCAATTACCCAAACATATTCGCCTGTGGCGATGTATCAGGCCCTTATCAATTTACCCATACGGCGGCACATCAAGCCTGGTACGCCGCCGTCAATGCCCTGTTCGGTAACATCAAGAAATTCCGTACCGATTATTCCGTCATCCCCTGGGCGACTTTTACCGAACCCGAAGTCGCACGAGTTGGCCTTAATGAGCAAGAAGCCAACGAACAAGGCATTAAATACGAAGTCAGCAAATACGACATAGCCGGCTTGGACAGGGCGATTGCCGATGGTAACGCACACGGTTTCGTCAAAGTACTAACCAAACCAGGCAAAGATAAAATTCTAGGCGTAACAATTGTCGGCGATCATGCTGGCGACTTAGTTGCAGAGTTTGTTCTGGCTATGAAACACGGCATCGGTCTCAACAAAATCCTTGGCACAATCCACATTTACCCAACCTTAGCAGAAGCGAACAAATACGTCGCCGGAGTCTGGAAGAAAAATCATCAGCCAGAAAAATTACTGCAATGGATAGCGCGTTATCATGCTTGGAGACGTGGGGAAAAAGAGAAATAAGAACGCCTTCCCTTTTGATGCCGCCTGATTTAGCGTTTCCACGCACACGATCACTGCCTACAGTTACGTGTTGAGATCACTTTTACTTGGAGTACAAACCTAGGTTTGCACTTCAGAGTTGAATCCGCCGAATCAAAAAACATGTTTTTTGACTCCCTATTTCTTAGCTGCGGGCAGTGATGCTCCGCTTGGGAAAGCTACAATTTTATTTAAGAATGACAAAAAAACTCTAGTTTTTACCCACATCACTTATCAAAGTTGCCCGATGCTCCCTAGCCAACAACAAATAAAATGCTGGCACCACAAATAAGGTAAACAAAGTCCCTACCCCTAATCCACCCGCAATCACCAAGCCAATATCGAAACGGCTGGCGGCACCTGGGCCAGATGCCATGAGCAGGGGAATCATTGCGACTATCATCGCTACCGTGGTCATTAAGATGGGTCTAAGGCGAATGGCGGAAGCCTGTTCGATGGCTTCCTGCTTGCTTAAGCCTTCCTTGATTTGTAATTGATTGGCGAATTCCACAATCAAGATACCATTTTTGGCGATTAAGCCGATCAGGGTAATCAAGCCGACTTGCGTATAGATATTGATGGAGGCAAATCCCAACATAAGGAACGCCATAGCACTGGCAATAGAAAGCGGTACGGATACCAGGATAATCAAGGGATCGCGCCAGCTTTCAAATTGCGCTGCCAGCACCAGATAAATTACCAATAAGGACATGAAAAAAGTGATTACCAAAGCACTGCCCTGCTGGGCATATTGCCTGGACGCACCGGTATAATCCCACTGGAAGTTTTTGGGGAACGAGGCTTTGGCTTCTTGTTCCAAGTACGCCATTGCATCGCCTAGTGCGATTCCTGGGGTCATCAAGGCAGATACCGTCAAGCTGTTAAGCTGCTGAAATTGTGTACGTTTGCTGGGCTCAACAGACTTTTCGATTTTGACCAAAGACGACAACGGCACCTGCCCGCCGGATGCCGTGTTGATGTAATATTGATCAAACTTGCTGGTATCCAGCCTGGATGCATCATCGACTTGGGGTATGACTTTATAGCTGCGCCCCAATAAACTAAAGCGATTAACATAACTCCCGCCAAGCAATGTAGCTAGGTTTTTACCAATGTCACTCATCTTCAAGCCTAAATCGGCGGCGCGGTTGCGGTCAATCACCAAGGTGGCTTTGGGTTGGGTAAATTCCACGTCTTTCATCATGAAGATGAATTTTCCGCTTTTCATGGCAGTGCCAATCAAACCGTTAGCGACCTGTTCCAACTGCGCGTAATCCGCATCAGTGACAATGACAAATTGCAAAGGCAATCCGCCACCTGATCCGGGCAAACTGGGGCGCGGAAAAACAGCCGTGTTAAATCCAGCGATCTGACTGGCCTTGGCTTGCACTTCCGGTTGTATCTCCATTTGTGAGCGTTTGCGCTCGGTAGTGGATGGCATTTTGAAGCCACCAAAAACGGTATTGACGCTATTGCCAAAACCCAGCAACAGGAAACTTTCCTTGTATTCGGGGATGGTTTCAAAAATATCGACCAACTCTTTGGTATACGCCTCGTTGTATTTCAAGGTAGCCGTCTGCGGGCCTGTGGCAATAAAAAATAGGATACTTTGGTCTTCGGTGGGGGCAAGTTCTTTGGTCGATAAGTTGAACATCAAATAAATACTGATGACAACCAAGACGGCAAATACCATAATGGCAGATGGAAATTCTAGCACCTTATGCAAACCGCGCCGATAGGTTTCTGCTAAGCTGGTAAAAAAATGTTCCACCGTGCGTTCAAATCGGCTGGGTTCACTTTTTTCTTTCAGCAATTTTGAAGTTAACATCGGCGCTAACGTCAACGCGACCACGCCGGAAATCAACACCGCGCCTGCCAAAGTGAACGAAAACTCGGTAAATAAGGTGCCGACCAATCCGCCCATGAAACCGATAGGTGCATACACGGCTATCAAAGTCGTGGTCATGGCGATAACGGGCAAGCCTAGTTCCCTTGCTCCTTGAATGGCAGCCTGTAAGCGTGTTGAGCCCATTTCGATATGACGATGGACATTTTCCACGACGACGATGGCATCATCCACGACCAAGCCTATGCCCAATACCATTGCCAACATCGTTAATAAATTGATGGAAAACCCCATCAACAACATCAAAAATGCACCACCGATTAAAGACAGCGGGACGGTTACAGCTGGGATAACAGCGGCACGTAACGAACCTAACGATAAGTAGATAACCAGCAATACGATTGCTACCGCCTCAACTAAAGTAACCACCACTTCGTTGATGGAATCTTCGATGAACTGGCTGGCATCATAAGGGAGTAGCACATGTAATTCGCTGGGCAATCCCGCCTCTATATCTTTTAAGGCAACCCGTACTAACTTGGCTACCGTAAGCGGATTCGCTCCAGGCGCTTGCTCGATACCCATGAAAATGGCGGTCTTACCTTTATACCAGTTGACTGCGTCGTAATCTTCGCTGCCTAATTCGGTTTTCGCCACATCACCCAATCGGATGAGCGTACCGTTGCGGTCGCCTACGACCAATCGCCGGAAATCCTCTTCCTTGGCTACATCGGTTGTTGCGCTGAGATTGATGGTGACGAAATCACCTTTGGTCTGCCCTGCTCCAGACAAGTAATTGTTGTCTTTCAACACCTCATTAATATCGCTGGCCGTTATCCCAAGCGAAGCCATGCGTTTGCTGTCCAGCCATATCCGCATGGCAAAGGTTTTGTTGCCTAGCATCTTAGCCTTGCCGACCCCAGGGATTGCCTGGATTTTCGGCTGGATTACCCGCAGCATGTAGTCCGTGATCTGCGCGGGCTTGATGGTATCGCTGTATAAGGCCAAGTACATCAAGGCAGTGGATTCGCCCGTTTGTGAGGTAATGACCGGATCTTCGGCTTCCTCCGGCAAGACATTGCGCTGGCTGGCGACTTTCGCCTGAATCTGTGCGACGGCGGCGTTTGGGTCGTAATTGAGCCGCATGTGCGCTTCAATGCTGGACAGCCCTTGACGGCTGCTTGACGATAGATAATCAATTCCATCCGCTTCCGCAATCGCCTGTTGCAAAGGCGTGGTGATAAAACCTTTGACCAAATCGCTGCTTGCGCCAGGGTAGTTGGTGGCAATGGTGACGACGGTATTTTCTGTTTCTGGATATTGCCGCAATTCCAGCGCGACTATCGCCCGTAACCCGACAATCAAGATCAACAGGCTGATAACACTGGCTAATACCGGTCGTTCGACGAAAATATCAGTGAATTTCACTGAACAGTCTCCCGTTCACCCGGAGCCGGTTTTTTGTCCAAAGTAACTGCCATGCCGTTTTGTAATTTGACTTGCCCGGCACTCACCACGCGGTCATTTTCATTCAAGCCTTTGACGATTTCCACCCTGCCTTCGCGAGTTTCACCAGTAACAATTTGCTTTAACTGGACTTTAAAACCTTGCTTATCGGGTTCGATAACAAACACCGAATCGCCATAAGGATTATAGGAAATGGCGGTATCGGGTACGGTCAGCACCGATTTCGTGTCATTCAACAGCAGTTGGACTTCGATGAACATGCCAGGACGCAATAACTTTTCTGCATTATCCAAGGTCGCGCGAATTTTTACCGAACGGGTCGCCACGTCAATGCCGGAATTGATGGCGGTTATATGCCCACCGAACATTTTGCCAGGAAAGGCTTGCACCGTTAAGGTCAGTTCCTGGTTAACATTGAGGCTTGCCAGATACTGTTCCGGCAGGGTGAAATCTGCATAAATCGGTTGCAATTGTTGTAAAGGCACAATGCCATCACCCGGTGCAAGGTATTGGCCTACGTTCACCTTACGTATCCCTACAAACCCAGCAAAAGGGGCGACAATCCGCATCTTTTGAATCACCGCTTTTTTGGCGTTGGCGACAGCCTTGGCTTCATCCAAGGTGGCCTTATTAAGGTCAAAGTCTGACTTTGAGATGAAATGTTTGGCAATTAACTGTTGGCTACGGGCAAATTTGACTTTCTCTAGCTGGTAAGCAGCTTCCAAGCCATTCAACTCGGCCTCATCGGTGCTGGTATCCAGTTCCACCAACAATTTTCCGGCCTGGACTTGCTGGCCTGATTCAAAATGGAGTGCCTTCACCTTGCCTGCCACTTCGCTATTGACATCAACCCCTGCCACCGCAACCAAGCTGCCAACCCCAGTCAAGTAAGAATCCCATTCACTACGCCGCACGCTCGTTGCAGCAACGACAGGCGGTGGCGGAATGGGGATATTTTTGACCATCTGGCTGATCTGGAAAAACTTCCAGCCGAACAAGCCACCAAATAGCAGCAGGGACAAAAAAATAATCAGGGCAAATCGTTTGATCATGCAGATCCTTGTGAAGTTAGCTGACGTATAAATAGGGGTCAGCATCCTGTGAGAACATCGATTAATTCTACCTTGGTCGTCGTACACCGACAAAACGTTGCCGCCAATAGCTGTTATTCATGCTGGACACCAATATCCTACCCGTACGTTGACTGGGTGCATGGATAAATTTATCATCATTAACAAAAATGCCAACATGCGAGTAGGTTTTGCCGCTGGTATTAAAGAACACTAGATCGCCAGAACGCAGCTCATAATTAGGAACGGCTGGCAAAGCAGCAGCCATTTCCTGCACGGTACGCGGCAACCGAATTCCATGTCTGCCGTAGACATGCTTAACAAAACCACTGCAATCAAAGCCCTCCTCAGGTGTTTCCTTACCATAGTGGTAAGGTATCCCTTGTAAACTCAACGCATAGTTGATTAAAGGTTGCTGAGATTGCAGTTGGGGTTGTATTTCTGGTGTACTGGCACAACCTACTAACGCCGCCACGGCCAAAACCAGAAGGATTCGGACTAATAGGTATCTGTGCAATAGTACTGGCAAGCTGTGAGTCCACATGATGCTGCTATCATTAATGAGTTATCATTTAGGTTTCTGGAAGCCATAAATATAGTACATTAACAACCTTAGCCTACTCAGCATTTCTGCGGTGGCGGTCTCAATCAGGGCAAATACGTTGCTGACGCGGTATTGTTGGCTTAAACGCCGCAGATAACGGTAGGTAGGCAAGGTGTTTACGGTGATGTCGCGCTCGGTTTGTATTGCAAAATTGGTTTTTACGGCTAATTGACGGTAATCATCCACGCCACACAAGATGTTACATTTGCCATAAAAGCCATCGCTCACGGTTTGGGGCAATTTGATTTTAGTGAACGGTAACAATACCGGCTTAGGCACAAAATCCGATAATGCCAGATAACCACCAGGTTTCAAAACCCTGTAGGCTTCCTTAAAAAACTGCTCCCGGTCAGGAAAATGAAAAATACACTCCACCGCCAGCACCACATCAAAGGACGCATCGGGTAATGGTAAAGCACAGGCGTTGCCTTGCTTGAATTCGATAGTGTTGTTTGCGAGTGGTTTGACAATCTCACGCGCTCTTTCCAACTGCCGTTCATCGAGATTTACACCGACCAAACTCATGCCTTGATAGTTCTCATTGATATGGGCAATCGTGCCGCCAAAACCGCAACCTACGTCCAGTACGCTTTGGTTATTTTGGACATGTCCCGCCAGACAAACCCGCCTGCTCAGTTCTTCTGAAGCCTGGGCAAAGTCCTCAGCGGTCAATATTGCCTGTTTCGGATTTTCCCAATAACCCCAATGCACATGCCGACCGAAGCTTTTTTCAACGGCTTCATTGCCGTCTTTAAGGGCGGCCAGCAAATAATCGAAATAAGGCAGGCGGACTTTCTCAGATTGCGGAGTATCTAACATCTCCGATGTGTTTGGTTGTGCTTTGTTAGTCATTTTTAGCATTACTTACCAGGTTAACGTACAAGCCAGCTTATTGTTGATTGTATTCAGTTATTGCCACCTTCTGTGACAAGGTATTTACGGATTGGTGCAATGCGAAAAAATATCATAATCTGCTTCATAAGCGCTTGTTTTAATATCCAACAAACCTAAGACAGAATGAAATAAATTATCATGGGAATAAGCGATGTTGCGCTGCCGTTTTATACACTCCGTATCAAGCCCGAAGCTGTCGCTAAAATCTTTGGACAACCACAGGATAAACGGAATATGTTTTTGCTCTTCTGGGGCAAACGAATACGGTAAGCCATGAAGATAAATGCCATTCTCACCCAAAGATTCGCCATGATCGGACATATATAACATGGCAGTATTATATTTATCGGCATTACTTTTCAATAACTGAATGACCTCAGCCAAAAAATAGTCGGTGTATAAAATAGTATTGTCGTAGGCGTTAATAATTTCAGCCTGCGGACAATCCTGTACCTGATCGTTGGTACACTCTGGCGTAAAAACCTTGAGTTTCTGAGGATGCCGTTTGTAATAAGCCGGCCCATGACTGCCTTTTTGATGCAGGACAATAACTGCATTATTTGCGAGCTTATCAAAATAGCTTTGCAAGCCCTGCAACATCACTTCATCAAAGCATTCTCCGTCAGCACATAAGTCCGGTATTTTTAGGATTTCTGTGTTTTCCGTCGTCACTCTTTGGCATACGCCTTTGCAACCGGAGTTATTGTCCTTCCACAATACACTTATTCCAGCATGAGCCAATACATCCAACAGATTTTCGTTTTGTTTAGCATCGGAATCACTGAAATGACTCCGTTTGAGATTAGAAAACATGCAGGGTAAAGATGCAGCCGTCGCTGTTCCACAGGAGTGAGTATTTGGGAAATTAATGATGTCTTCTTTGCTTAAGCGGGGGTTAGTTGCACGGTTGTAACCATCCAAAGCAAAATTTTCCGCCCTCGCCGTCTCGCCCACTACAAGCACGACGATAGATTTTTTACCACGAGATTGCCAAGTTTTGTTTTCTTCGGCATCGGCACCCAACCCTGCAACTTGGGTGACTTGTGTTTGCGTTGAACCTTTCAGGTATTTAACAAAGGAATAAACCGGATAATTAGGGTTTATCAAATAACGTAAGCTGTGGTTATTTCGCAGTACAAACGAAAAGTCTTTGTAGTAGGTAAAAATCGTCCCCCCCAGCAACAAAGCGGCAATCCCTATAATTAGCAATCGACGTAAAGCCTCAGGTAAAAAAGGCTGGTATTGAATTTCCGTACGATAAACCCAAATAGCAGGCAATACACCCAGACAGAAAACATGCAGAAATAGCTTTAGGTTAAATAATTCGGTCGCCTCTTTAACGTCTGTTTCCATTAAATTCTGGATCATGGACGCATCAATAACAACGCCGTAGGTGTCCATGAAGAAGCTGACCACCGCAGTAACAACCAGTATCACCATCAACAAAGGCTTAAATAGCGGTTTAATACTGGCTAATAATGATAGCAGCAAGAAAAACAGCAATGTCAAACTGACGTAGACAGCTATCTCAAAAGGGAGATTACCATGTCCGGTTATATTGATCGCGGCGAACACCGCTTTGAAAAAAGTGGTATTTTGGACGACTGTAAGATACAGGGCGCTGACGAGAGCTAGGACAGAAGCGGAAAGCTTCGGTTTGAAGATATTTTTAATAATCACGCTTGATTGGTTGTAACCACTTATTGGGTATTATAAGCTTAAAGCCCAAGCTGACGGCGCATTTTTTAGAAAATGAACTGTCGGATTATTTTTAATCCATAACAAGCCATGATACAAAATCCATCTTTTGACCTGCCCCCCGCCAGTTTTCGCTCCCTGTTATTATTCGTATTGACGCTAGGCAATTATGCCTTGATGTATCTGGCGAATATTGTCTTAGCAAGATCGTTAACCGTCAGTGATTTTGATGATTACAGCGTGGCGCTGTCAGTTGTAACTATGCTCTCAACGCTGGCGACTTTAGGGCTGGAAAAATATGCGTTACGGGCAATAGCACTATTCCGAGAGCGCCAGGATTGGCGAAAATTTCGTGGCTTCTGGTTATTTTCGCTAAAAACTATCAGCGGATTTAGCTTGTTATTGTTTGGGTTGTTGAGCATTAGCCTGAAAACTATATGGGCAATACAGAATATCGAAAATCATTTTGCCATTATTTTATTTGCGGGGTTTTTACCCATCATTGCGATTACCTTGTTTTTGGTTGAAGTCATTTCCGCACAAGGTGCTCATGTATTAGGTATCACCATCTATCGATTATTTCTGCCCTCGGTATATTTGCTATTAATTGTGGGCTGTTCTTTTGGGAAATTCCAGTTGTCCGCATCAGTAGCCGTCCTTTGCTTAGGTTTGGCATGGATGCTCACGTTAATTTTAATCTGGCAAGCAGCCAAATGGATAACAACCAGTGAAGTCAGGCAATCAATGCCATTAATAACGGGTAAAAAATGGCTTAGTCGATCATTACCGTTGGTGTTCAATAGCTTGATGCTGACAGTGATGACAAGTAGCGGCGTGGTTATCCTGGAACTACTATTTCCTTCTGGATTGGATGTTGGTATTTACGCCGTTGCCGCACAGACAGGTGGCTTTATTTCATTAATCGGCACCTCTACTAATCGCTATTATTTGCCGAAGATGGTTGTCTTGGTTGAACGGCGTGATAAATCAGCCATACAGCACTTAATCAATCAACGGTCGCTAATGATTGGCGGCCTGATCTTAGCCTTATTCCTCACCATTGCTTTATTCGGACAACACCTGCTGGCTTTGTTCGGTAGCCACTTTAGCGGGGGCTATTTGACTTTAGTGATTATTGCGGTGGGTGCATCGATCAGTGCCTTGTATGCTGATATGCCCTACTATCTGCAATATCTGGGATTTAACCGGATCGTACTGAGTTCAACTTTATTGGCGATGCTAACTATGGTCACACTGGCTTTCTTACTGGGTAAAAGCTACGGAACGCTTGGTGTGGCGATAGCTTATACGATACCCGTGGTGCTATTGTTTATCAGCTTTCGATTTATGGTGGTGCTGCACTTTAAGCGGTTTTAACGGAATGAAATCACCTTTCTCCTAAAGACCAAATTGCAACTTTTATAAAATCAAGGCTACTAAAACCAACTTGTTGCTAAAAAGTGAATCCATAACAGCTCGCTTTTCCCAATATAATAAATCTTATTTGGTTTCGGCACATAAGTTTTTGTATTTATACAACATAACTCTCATTTTGTTGCGTTGTAACACAACTGTAATATAAATGTCATAAGTCTGTCATATTACAACCTTAAGCTTTCAGCAGTTTTTATCAACTGAGAGAAATCCATGAAATTATCCAGACTTACCTTGGCAGTTGCCGCTATTTTAGGCACCGGCGCAGCATCCACGGCTTACGCCATCGACCTTTATGTTGATGTGAAAACCAAACAAATCTATGCAGAACCCGGCCCACATAGGCAACTGATGGGGGCGTTTGAACGAGTTGAAGATAAACCAGTCTCTGCACCTGCCGATATAGCTGCTGTCCAACAAGATTTGGAAATGAAAACCAATGAAATCAAGGCACTGCAAGAACATGTAGCAGAAGTTGAAAAAGTAAAAGTCAAAATGGACAAAAAAGGCTTGCAGGTTGAATCCGCAGATAAAAAATTCAAGTTTAAACTGGGCGGACGTATTCATGCCGATTCTTCGTTTTCTAGCGGCGATAATTTTGCTGAACTGCACAGGGGCACACTCACTCCAGTTGAAGCCAATGACGGCACTGAAATCCGCCGTGCGCGTATGCGTTTTGAAGGCGTTTTTTATAAAGATTGGTTGTTTAGAACCGAGGCCGACTTTGCCGACGACAACGTCAGGGTTAAAGATGCCTTTATACAATATCTTGGCTTGAATAAATACGTGACCATTACCGCCGGTCAACAAAAACAAAACTTGAGCCGCGAGTTACAAGAAAGCTCCAACGACATGATGTTTACCGAACGTTCGTTGATGAATATCCTGAATAACCCGACCGTTGATCGGGCTATCGGTCTTAATTTTGAAACGAATGGAGAAAACTATACCGGAAAATTAGGTATTTTTGGCGATTCGATTACACCAGCACGAACAGGGACAGCAACAGAGATAGACAATGCGGGTGATGAAGGTTGGGGTATTTCTTCTCGTGTAATTTATAATCCGATAATCGATAAAACCAAACTGATCCATTTAGGGGTTGCCGGTAATTACCGTATTCCTGATGATACCAAGGATGTTGCAAAAGCCAAAGGCTTGGCATTGGCTTATGAAACAACCAATATGTCTAACTTGGACTTGATAAATCAAAGCATCAGCAAAGTAAATGATATTAAACAATTAGGACTAGAAGCTGCCGGAATGTACGGGCCGTTCTCAGTCGGTGGTGAATACACACGCATGTGGGTTGATCGCAATGACGGTGAAGACAACGTAGAGTTGGACGGTTGGTATGCTGAAGCGGCTTATTCCATTACAGGCGAGTCTCGCGGTTATAAAAACGGCAACTTCGGATATTTGGAACCTGCTAAACCGTTCAGCTTGAAAAACGGCGGCTGGGGGGCATGGGAAGTGGCTACCCGATATTCTGCTGCTGACCTGAACGATGGCGATTTTGAAGGCGGTGAGTTGTCCAATATTACGGTTGCCCTAAACTGGTACATTAACACTAATGTCCGTATACAAGGCAATTATACCCGTATGCTGGATATTGAAAATTCACCGTTAACTACCGCATCGGGTTCTCCGCTAACTGGAGATAACTCAAGCTTGGATACCTTTATGCTACGCGCTCAAGTAGCCTACTAAGTCGTTTAAATCGTAATCTTTAACTAAACAGCCGCACCGGATTCCGGTGCGGCTTTTTTTTTTGGCAAGATTTCATATATCATAGAAACCTCACAAATGTCGGCTTGAAGATATATAACCGTTCCCCATGAGGTTAGCGTTGAAAATTATTCCTATTATTAAATTGATTCCAGCTCTGTGTCTGGCAGCTTGTGCATCTGTATCTGTACCCAATAAGCCTGTAAGCTTGGGTATAGAGGGAGTTAGCCTTTATGATTCAGGGAGTGAGAAAGGCACGGAAATTGTCAGTGTACAGCAACTCACGCTCCGCGCCGTCCTCAGTAATTTTGAAACTGGGGACGTTGATGTGCTGGACGTTAGTCATCCAAAGCATTTGCAAAGAATAGCGCGTTTTTCGTTAAGTCTCGCTAAAGGCGAAGAACTAACCTCGGTCGCTTTTCATCCGACCTTGGATCTGTTTGCAGCCGTCATTGATGCTGGCACTAACCCAGGCAGATTGGAAATTCGTTCAGCAGTAACCGGTTTATTACAAGATCGTGCTAAGGTAGGGTTTGGCCCTGACGCGGTAGTATTTTCTGAAAACGGCAACCTTATCCTGATTGCCAACGAAGGCGAGGATTTTTGGTTTGATCGAATAAAAAAACAATTTTTCACCCCAGAAGGCAGTATTTCTATTGTACATTTGGACGAAACTGGCCAGATTGAAACAAACAAAACCTTGGCTCTGGCTGACATGACCAATCACAAAGGCTTTGTTATCGCCCAGGGTGGACGTTTTCTGGAAAGGGTAATAGACTGGAACGGCGACGGCAACATCAGCAAAAAAGTAGATTTTGATGGTGACGGCATGATTGAAAATAACAAGGTTAGCTTAGGATATTTTCAGGGTCATGAAGTGTTTGGCACTGAAACAAAAGGCGAGGCAAAAATTTTAATCCCGATCACAAATTATTCACCTGCCGTGTTAGAGCCTGAATACATTGCTATTTCTCCTGATGCCAGCAAAGCCTATGTGACTTTGCAGGAAGATGACGCAGTCGCAGTGGTTGATTTGATCCAGGAGCAAGTCACTAGTTATTATGGTCTGGGGGTCTCTCAACATAAAACAGACACAAATAATGATGGTTGGGTACAATTCAATCAATCAATATCTGCCTTACGGGAGCCGGACGGGATTACTACGACTGCCGATGGACGATATTTTATAACTGCTGATGAAGGCGATTCCGATACAGATTCATCCTCTAACTCAAAAGATCAATTGGTCAGTGGCGGACGGTCGGTGAGCGTGTTCGATGCGGAAACGGGCGAGTTACTAGGGGATACTGGCAATCAACTTGACGAGACTGCATTTGCCAATCATGTCTATCCAGACAAGCGCAGCAACAAAAAAGGTTCAGAACCAGAAATGTTGGTTTCTTTTGATTTAGATAGCATCCCTTTTGTTGCTGTCGGCATGGAGCGTGCCGGCGCTGTTGAGTTGATTTCACTCAAAGACCCGTCTCGTCCTAAAGTAGTCGCGTTGGGTAAAATTGCCGGTGATGAAGATAAATCACCGGAAGGCATTGCCCATTTTATTGTCGCCGATGAGCATTACCTGCTTACTGCCAATGAAATGAACGGTACAGTTGAATGTTTTAAAATTGGTCGTAATCATACCGACTAATGCTCATTCGGCTTTTGATAATTTGCCAACTGTACGAAAAACATCGGCAAAAGTATCCTTAGTTAGACGTTTGGTCTGGGTATTATAGCGGCTGCAATGGTAGGAATCGACCAGTCTGCGACCATTTGGCAAGTTATGGATTACATTATGGCCGAATTTTGCGCTGCTTATTTTTAAGTTATAAGCCTTAAGCACAGCTTGGTGCGCGATTGTCCCCAAGGCCATAATCACTGTTTGTTCCGGCAATGTTTGCAATTCCGCCGCCAAAAACGAATTGCATTGCGCTATCTCACCTGTTGTCGGCTTGTTTTGTGGAGGTAGGCATTTTACGGCATTGGTTATTCGGCAATTCCTTAATTGCAAGCCATCTGATATGAATTCAGAAGTAGGCTTATTGCTATAGCCAAACTCATAAAGCGTTTCATAAAGCAAAATTCCCGCATAATCGCCCGTAAAAGGCCGACCTGTTGCGTTTGCCCCGTGCATACCGGGAGCCAAACCAACGATTAACAGCTCCACCTGTTGATCGCCGAATGGCGCTACGGGACGGGCGTGGTAATCGGGATATTTCTGTTTGACTTCGCACAGGAAATCAAACAAACGTTTACATTGTTGACAATCTTGATCGAATATCTTGTTCGTAGTCATCATTCTCGCTTAATAATAAAAGTACTGCTTTGACTTGTCAGAAAATTACCACACAATCAGACAGCTTTACTTATAATTCTGAAGATAATCTAACGAAAATTCCTACAGTCGTAAAAAAGCAATGAAAAACAATGCAATCACTGTTTTTGGAGAAGTCTTGTTCGATCATTTTCCTGATGGAAATAAAGTATTGGGCGGCGCACCTTTCAATGTCGCTTGGCATTTACAGGCTTTTGGCGGGAATCCGCAATTTATCAGTCGAATTGGCAATGATCCGTCGGGCCTCCAAATTCGAGTAGCAATGCAATCATGGAATATGAATCCTGGTTTTTTGCAACAGGATTTTTGTTACCCAACCGGACAAGTAGCAGTGACAATTGAACAAGGTGAACCCAGTTACTCTATTTTGCCCGATCAAGCCTACGATCATATTGAAATGGCGGACTTAATTGGTATTAACCACACTGGTATTTTGTATCACGGCACACTAGCTGCTCGCTCAATCTTATCAAGACAGACCTTAACTTCATTAAAAGCATTGCATAAAGGCAAAATTTTCATTGATGTTAATTTACGGCAACCTTGGTGGAATAAGGCTGATGTTCTTGGGCTTATAAAAGATGCTGACTGGCTTAAGCTGAATCTTCAAGAGTTGCAAACTTTAAAAGATGATATGACTGACGTTAAAACTAGCATGAAAGAGCTTGTGTTGCGGTATAAGCTGGAAGGTATCATTGTCACTTGCGGTGAGGAAGGCGCTTTAGCTTTGGATAATTCTGGTAAATTCTTTTCTGTATCGCCTACTACGCCAGTAGACCTTATAGATACCGTTGGAGCGGGTGATGCTTTTTCTGCAATCTTGTTGCTTGGCCTTAATCTTGGCTGGCCTCTAGGGCAAACTATGGAAAGGGCGCAATTATTTGCCAGCGCTATTACAGGTCAACGAGGCGCAACAGTAGATGATTTGGATTTCTACCAGCCATTTATTGCGTCCTGGCAGTAGGAGTAGCTTACATTAAGCTCACATGTGGCATAAAAAAACCGGCACTATGGCCGGTTTTTAATGGGGTAACTAAGCTTTATTACAAAGAACCGACTGAATTCAATTCTTGAAAGGCTTGTTCTAAACGCGTCACCATACCAACCTCACCTGCACGTTGCCATACACGCGGATCGTAATATTTTTTGTTAGGCTTATCGTCGCCTTCTGGATTACCGATTTGGCCTTGCAAATAACCTTCATTTTTCTTGTAAAACTCCATCACCGCAGCCCAAGTTGCCCATTGGGTATCGGTGTCGATATTCATCTTAACAACGCCGTAGCTGATGGATTCTTTGATCTCTGCTGGGGTTGAACCTGAACCGCCGTGGAATACGAAGTCCAAGGTGTTTTTAGCAACGCCGTATTTTTCTGAGACGTGTTTTTGAGAATTAGCCAAGATTGTCGGTGTTAATTTAACGTTACCGGGTTTGTACACGCCGTGAACATTACCGAAAGACGCAGCAATGGTGAATCTAGGGCTGATTTTGCTCAACTCTTCATACGCATAGGCCACATCTTCTGGCTGAGTGTACAACAAGGAGTGATCCATATCAGTATTATCAACACCGTCTTCCTCACCGCCGGTAACGCCTAACTCGATTTCCAGCGTCATATCCATCTTGGACATACGTTTGAGGTATTCTCCACAAATCTCAATGTTTTCTTTCAGGCTTTCTTCTGACAAATCCAGCATGTGTGAACTGAACAATGGTTTTCCGGTAGCGGCAAAATGTTTTTCGCCAGCATCCAGCAAGCCATCAATCCAAGGCAACAATTTTTTTGCCGCGTGGTCGGTATGGAGAATGACGGGCACACCATATTTTTCAGCCATCAGATGAACATGCTGTGCGCCTGAGATTGCTCCTAAAATGGCATTTTGTTGGCCTTCCAGTTTTAGTCCTTTGCCGGCGTAAAATTGCGCGCCACCGTTTGAAAACTGGATAATGACTGGGGATTTAACTTTGGCGGCCGCTTCTAATACAGCATTAATGGTATCTGTATTGATAACATTAACGGCGGGTAACGCGAAACTATTGGCTTTGCAGATTGCAAAGACTTTTTGCACATCATTACCGGTTACAACACCGGGTTTAACAACATCTAAAATTTTTTGTGACATATTATTTTATCGTGTGTGTATAGTAAAATCGCCCCGACACACAGTGTCGGAGCGATATTGTTTTTATGTGGAACAAGCACTTACGCTAACGTGCCGAGTTCTAACTAAGCAGGGACGGTTTCTTTGTCCATGTGTTCGAGTTTTGCAAGCCTTGCAGAAAGCAATTCTTCAAGGCTTTCAAGCGCTTTCTCGAAGCCTAAAATACCTTCAGCCAGCTTATCATTAGCCATCCGGTTTTCTTGGTGCATGCGGTCAAATGTTGCCTTATCCATGTTTATCTTCGCAATAGGCGAATTTGCTGCTGTTTGCGGATCTAATTTGCGCGGTAATTCGCCTGTTGCAGCTTGCAATTCTGCCAATAATGATGGTGCAATTGTCAACAAATCAACGCCAGCCAGTTCGGTAATTTCACCGATGTTACGGAAACTTGCGCCCATAACTTCGGTCTTGTAGCCGAATTTTTTATAGTAATTGTAAACTTCAGTCACAGAAAGCACACCTGGATCTTCAGCAGATGGATATGAATCACAACCAGTATCTTTCTTGTACCAGTCCAGAATTCGACCAACAAAAGGAGAAATCAAAGTAATGCCATTCTCTGCACAAGCGATTGCTTGGTGCAAACCAAACAATAAGGTCAAGTTGCAATGTATGCCTTCTTTTTCCAACACGGCAGCAGCTTGTATGCCTTCCCAGGTTGAAGCAATTTTAATCAACACACGATCTTTAGAAATACCTTTCTCTTGGTATTGGGCAATTAATTCGCGGCCTTTTGCGATGGTTGCTTCTGTATCATAAGAAAGTCTGGCATCGACTTCTGTTGAAACGCGACCAGGAATAATTTCCAGAATTTTTAGACCGAAAGAAACCGCCAAACGATCAAACGCCAAGGAAGCGACTTGTGCGGATGTTGCATCGTTGCCGAGCTTATTTCTGGCAGCTTTCAGTGTATCATCAACAATATCTTGGTACTGTGGCATTTGTGCCGCCGCAGTAATCAACGATGGATTAGTTGTAGCGTCTTGTGGTTTGAAAGTTTCAATGGCTTGTATGTCGCCGGTATCGGACACAACAACAGTCATTTCTCTGAGTTGTTCAAGTAAATTCTTTGCCATAATTTAAGTACCTTTCAGTAAAGTTGGAAATTTTTTAGGGATGAGATATTACCATAAATTCACGAGAAAGTGAAGATGGTGAATATAAACAAAAACCAAGATAACCTTGGTTTTATTTATAAAAATCAAATATTTGGATTTACTTTTGTGCTAATCTAACAATCTACTATTTTAAGCTCTATTTAACAAATACCGTTCAACTCCCGTCGGTGCGGATGTGAGCGTTTGTTTTACTGAGCCTACTTGTTTTTCGAGATAACGCGATACACCGGTGATTTTTACCTTTGCTACGTTAACAACATCACTTTGTCTTTCAAGGTATCTTGAAACCCCTGTTGCAGATGACAAATCATTTGCGGGGATAAACTCACCTTCCAAACACTTTTCAGCTTCGTGAGTCACTTCGTATTCGAGCAAATTGCTTGTAATTTGCAAATTGGCTTTATCTTTGTCGGCTTGCGATTGTCTTTCCAAATACTTTGCCACCCCAGAAAGACTTGGTTTGTTGGTTTCAACCACTTTCTGTGACGCTAAATATCGGGCGACCCCACTTTGTACAAGCGTCACTTTTGGTGCGAATGCAGGTGCGCTAAGTTGGTTTGACAAATACCTAGCAACGCCCGTTGGCGCAGGTTTTTTACTTTGAACGACTGATTGCTCACGCAAATACTTACCAACCCCGCTAATAGTCGGCTTTTGGCTATCTAGGGCTATCTGTTTAGCTAAATACCTGCCGACTCCTGTGATCGCTGGCTTTTTTTTTGACAATGCCGCCTGTTCTTGCAAGTATCTACCAACACGAGTGGTAGCAACTTCTACCACTTCAACTTCTGTATCTTCTTGATAACCCATATTTCTTGAAGCCTCATAGGCGGCATCAGCCGCTGCTTTTGCAGAAATTAATGCCGCTTCTTCGTTATCCAAATAGCGTTTGACCAGAGCGGCAGCAGCCTGTTTTCTTGCCAGCAATTCCTGTTCGGCTTGGTACTTGGCAACCCCTGTCAATGTTGAAAAACTTCTGGTAGCCAATTCTTGTTTGGCGACATACTTGTCAACACTCGTCTTTTTTCGTACGGGCGCGTCTTTGGCTACTTTAGCAAGATACTTGGAAACACCTGTTGGGGCGGGTATGTTTTTTTCAGCAATAGATTGCCTCAAAACATATAACTCCACGCTGGTCATAGGGTGCTTTTCCTTTTTTTTCATGTACTTGGCAACACCTGTAACCAAAGGTGTTGCGATTAAGTACTTAGCCACCCCAGTAAGACCATTCGGATCAATGTTTAGAACCATAGGTAACTGCTGCGGTCTATCCTGCTGAATCTCCTGAACTTTGGCTCGTTTTCCAAATAAAAAGAAGCCAGCCATTGCAGGAATAACTGCGCCGCCAAAGTCATTTGAATTCATTGGTTACCCCTTGTCTCGCAGATATTTTTCAACACCTGTAGCCGCTTGGCTTGCAGTTTCTTTTGCTGATGAAGCCTGATTTGCCAAATACTTCGCAACACCCGTCACCGCAGATGCAGCAGGTGCATTCTTTGCATTTTTTTCTAAATATCTGGACACACCGGTACCAGATGTTTTCAGCAGATACTTAGCTACACCCGTCAAACCACCTGTTGCTTTAGCGGCACTAGCGGTGCTGCTTTTATCAGCGACACCTGGGCAAGCACCCTTCTTGAATAATACAAATCCTGCGACAGCAAACACGATTAACCCAAGCAAATAGCCCGCTAAAGATTCTTCCTTCCCAACTGTTGCTGGAGTAACATCTGAATCGGCGCTTACAGCCTGAGCCGAACCTGTTGACGATCCTGGACTAGCCGCTGAATGCTTGTAGTCAGGGTCAGAATACAGCACTTTGGGCTGAAAATTTGTCGCTGGATATTCAGAATCGCTGCTGCTAGAAGCCGCTGCTGCCGGAGCGGATTTTGCTGCAGGACTACTTTCAGATGCTTTCGCAGCCGCCTCATCCTGGTAAAGCACTTTAGGTTGAAAATCAGATGCTGGATAGTTGTCTTCTGCGCCGGCTACAGTGCTTACCAGCATTAGTGCAGCAAATACACTTTTGGTCAAATCAATATTTTTCACGCTATTCACCCTATAAGTCGTATTAAATAGGCAAAAACCATTGTCGAGGTTCCTGTCCGTTGTATGTAACAAAATCGTTGTCTACGATAGTTCAAAGCACCGCTTCTATGTGCTTGACCACATTTTCGACTGTAAATCCAAACTCCTTGAATAATTGTCCTGCTGGCGCAGATTCGCCGAAACGATTTAATCCAACAATCTTGCCATTTGTACCTACATATTTCCACCAGCCATCAGTCACTCCAGCTTCCACCGCAACGCGCTTGGTGACGGCTGACGGCAATACCGATTCGCGGTAAGCTTCATCTTGGGCATCAAACAAGTTGGTTGAAGGCATGGAGACAACACGAATTTTTTTGCCTTTTGCCGCCAATTCATCCGCTGCTTTGACTGCCAATTCCACTTCTGAACCCGTAGCGATAATGATTGCATCCGGCGTGCCACCGGCATCTTTAAGGACATAGCCACCACGATAAATCGCGCTGATTTGATCGGCTGTTCTGGGCATGTGCGCCAAATTTTGACGGGAGAATACCAAAACGCTAGGTCCATCCTTACGTTCTATCGCCGCTCGCCAACAGACTGCTGTCTCAACCGCATCACAAGGCCGCCAAACGTGCATATTGGGAATCATCCGCAAGGTGGCTGTTTGTTCTACAGGTTGATGGGTCGGACCATCTTCACCGAGACCAATGGAATCATGGGTATAGACAAAAATAGAACGGATGCCCATCAGCGCTGACATACGCACGGCATTTCGGGCGTATTCTGAGAACATCAGGAAGGTCGCGCCAAAGGGAATCAATCCGCCATGCAGGGCGATACCGTTCATGATGGCCGACATGCCGAATTCACGGACACCATAATTGACGTAATTGGCATCAGGCTTGTTTGCCCGCATGGGCTTGTGGCCTTTCCATTCGGTCATATTGGAGCAACCCAAGTCGGCTGAACCCCCAAAAATTTCGGGTAGCAGATTGGCATAGCCTTCAATAGTTGCCAGCGAAGAAAGTCTAGTTGCCGTGGTTTTTGCTTCGCTATTTACTGCACTGATAAAGTTATCGGCATCAGCCGCCCAGGTTTTGGGCAAATCGCCGTTCATACGGCGTTCAAATTCTGCGGCCAGTTCGGGATAGGCAGATTTATACGCAGCAAACTTGGCATTCCAGTCTTGTTCAGCTTTCGTGCCTTTAGCTTTAGCATCCCAACCCGCATAAACTTCGCTGGGGATAACGAATGGTTCGTGCGTCCAGCCCAGTTCTGTTCTTGTCAACGCAACCTCAGCATCACCTAGTGCTGCCCCGTGACAGCCATGCGTTCCCGCCTTGTTGGGCGATCCGAAGCCGATTGTTGTTTTGCAGCAAATCATGCTCGGCTTATCTTTGACTGATTTGGCAGACTGGATAGCCTTAGCGATTGCATCACTATCATGCCCGTCAACATCGGCGACCACATGCCAGCCATAAGCTTCAAAGCGTTTTGGTGTATTGTCGGTAAACCAGCCATCAACATGGCCGTCGATAGAAATACCGTTGTCGTCCCAAAATGCAATCAGGTTGCCCAAGCCGAGCGTCCCCGCCAAGGAACAGGCTTCGTGTGAGATACCTTCCATCAAACAACCATCACCTAAAAACACGTAGGTATTATGATCGACGATGTTGTGACCTTCTTTATTAAACTGCGCTGCCAATGCTTTTTCGGCGATTGCCATACCAACTGCGTTGGTAATGCCTTGACCTAAAGGCCCAGTCGTTGTTTCGATACCCGGCGCATAGCCGTATTCAGGATGCCCTGGGGTTTTGGAATGCAATTGGCGGAAGTTTTTTAATTCTTCGATAGGAAGTTCGTAGCCAGTCAAGTGCAATAATGAGTAAATCAGCATTGAACCGTGTCCATTAGACAGGACAAAACGGTCACGATTAGCCCATTTCGGATTAACGGGATTATGGCGCATGTGGTCATTCCACAGCACTTCGGCGATATCCGCCATACCCATAGGCGCACCTGGGTGGCCGGAATTTGCTTTCTGTACGGCATCCATGCTCAAAGCGCGTATGGCGTTCGCTAGTTCACGACGCGAAGTCATAATAATCTCCTTACGTGTAGTTATTCTAAGTAGTGACGTTTATCCTTAATGCGAATAGTCACAAAATTATTCTTGTTATTGTGCCAAGCAAGCTACGAACGAATGGGCATACCATTCGTTCGTAAGAACAACGGCTTATTCCAAATTGGCGTGCCTTTCTCTCATCACTTCTTCGGCAATCCCTTTTTCATGGATTATGTGCGATATGATGGCTTCCAAAAAAATCAGGGTAGACAGCTCGAAAACCGTACCCATCGGCATACCGACCACTTTTCCATATTGGTCAGGGCTACCAACAGCAAACACAGCATCAGCCATATCGCCAATTGTTGAGCTAGTTTTGGCAGAGATCAACACAATGTTGGCTCCCATTTTTCTTGCGCTTTTGGTAAAAGCGATCAATTGCTCGGTTTCGCCAGAACCCGAAATGATGATTAATAAATCACCATTTTTGATGCTGGGCGTAACAATTTCACCCACCACGCTGACATCATAGCCACCGTGTACCAACCGCATTGCAAAAAAATTGCCGACTAGCTTAGAGCGTCCTGCACCAGCAATAAATATACGCTTTGCGCTATCAAGCATTTCTGTAAGCTTTACGTCATGCGACTTGTCGGTCGCATCCAGGATGCTTGATATTTTATCTATGATAAGTTTCTGATGCATGTCGATCCCTAATTATGCAGCGTCAACCAATTCACGGATTTCACGAGCCGCTTCTGCTGGCGATGGTGCGCCGTAAATCGCTGCACCAACAACGATAATGCCTGCGCCAGCATGAACAACGTCTTGTACGGTCGATTGTTTAATACCACCAGCAACTGAAATTCTGACTGGAAGACCTAATCTAGCGATGTCGTTCAAGTCAACGAAAGGTGTGTGACCCGCAGCTTGTGCATCAAGACCGGTGTGAACACCAATGATTTGTGCGCCGGCATTAGCAGATGCTTTAGCGCAATCCAATTTGTCTGGCACGTTGATAAGGTCAACCTGCGCTTCTGCACCGTGTGCATTAGCGGCTTTAATTACGCCAGCAATGGTTGCAATGCCTGATACGCCCAATACGGTGCATATATCAGCACCTGCTGCGTAGAAAGGTGTGGCTTCGTATTCGCCAGCATCCATTGTTTTAAGATCAACTAAAACCAGTTTATCTGGGAATCTTGCTTTCAATTCTCTTACCAGATTAACGCCGTTGTGTTTAATGCAAGGAGTTCCGATTTCAAAAATATCAACGTAAGGAGCTACTTGGGTAGCAAGCCCTACGGTTGCGTCGAAATCTAAAGAATCTAATGCCATTTGAATTAATGGTTTTGCCATGGTATGTGCTCCGAAGGTTATAATAATTGTTGCTTACATATTCGTTATGCGGCGGTAACTTTAAAGTACAAAGGGGACGCATGTCAATGCCCAATGCTCAATACCGCTACGACGCAGCAGTAAAGACGCTAACCCAAAAAACAAAATAAACGCATATTCAATAACTGAAAATGCTTCTGCTTGTTGAGATAAAGAGGGGCTTACGACTAGCCACTACCCGCATCCGGTCAAGACTAGATGAAAATAGCGATAATTTCCTCAAACCGCTAAAGATTACTACTCCATTATATAACAAAATGGAGGTAGTCTCATTTATCACCTACTTTGAGGGTTATAATTCCCGTGTGGCACTGAATTTAATGTCCGGCCAACGTTCCTCAGTAAGTTGCAGATTGACTCTGCTCGTAGCAAGGTAGACCAAGTAGCCACCGCCATCCTCTGCCAAATTCTCGAAAGCCCTAGTCTTGAATTCTTCCAATTTTGAAGGTTTATCTGAACTTACCCAACGTACTGTAGAAATGGGTACGTTATCGTAAACGCATTCCACATTGTATTCACCTTTAAGGCGATACGCCGTCACATCAAACTGTAAAATACCGACCGCACCTAAGATAAGGTCATTATTTTTCAATGGTTTGAATAATTGCGTCGCACCCTCTTCAGTCAATTGCACCAGCCCTTTTTGGAGTGCTTTCGCCCGTAGTGGGTCTTTTAGCACAACGCGCCGGAATAATTCCGGCGCAAAATACGGAATACCACCATATTTTAAGGTTTCGCCTTGGGTAAAGGTATCGCCAACCTGAATCGTACCGTGATTATGCAGGCCGATAATATCGCCAGGGTACGCTTCTTCAACATTCTTGCGCGTATCCGCTTGAAAGGTAATGGCATTGCTGACTTGAACTTGCTTGCCGATACGGACATGGTTAACCTTCATGCCCTTATCGAATTTGCCCGAACACACCCGCAAAAACGCTACCCTATCACGATGCGCGGGATCCATATTGGCCTGAACTTTGAATACGAATCCGGTGAATTTGTCTTCTTCTGGCGCAACTAGGCGTTGTTCTGCTTGTCTTGGCCTGGGTGACGGCGCAAATTCAGCAAACGCATCCAGCAATTCCAAAATGCCGAAGTTATTGATTGCAGAGCCAAAAAACACCGGTGTCAGCTTACCTGACATATATTCAGAATAATCATAGTCATGGCTTGCGCCTTTGACCAAATCGATTTCCTCCCTTAGCTCGTCGGCCTGGTCTTTTAACAATTCATCCAGTTTGGGATTATACAAACCTTTGATGACCTCAGCAGCCGCGATTTTTCCGCCATGTTGGGCGCTGAACAAATGAATTTCATCCTTATATAAATGATAAACACCCTTAAATCGCTTGCCCATGCCGATAGGCCAAGTCATCGGCGCACATTTAATGTTCAGTACATTTTCCACTTCGTCCATCAACTCAATCGGTTCTTTACCTTCCCTATCCAGTTTATTGATGAAGGTAAGGATTGGAGTGGTACGCAATCGACATACCTCCATCAGGTTTATCGTCCGCTCTTCGACACCTTTGGCAACGTCAATCACCATCAACGCCGAATCGACCGCCGTTAAGGTGCGATACGTGTCTTCAGAAAAATCCTCATGACCTGGAGTATCTAACAGATTGATAACACAATCTTTATGCTCAAACTGCATAACCGAGGTCGTCACGGAGATGCCCCGCTCCTTTTCCATTTCCATCCAATCAGAGGTCGCGTGACGCGCTGCTTTCCGCCCCTTAACCGAACCCGCAAGCTGTATCGCCCCGCCAAACAGCAATAATTTTTCCGTAATGGTGGTTTTACCCGCATCAGGATGGGAGATAATGGCAAACGTACGTCGCCGTTTTGATTCTGAAGTTATTTCTGTTTCTGACATAATCTTATGAAAAATATGTACTTTAATTGAGGTACATATTGCTTATGAAGTTGTAAGTTGATGAACTGGGAGCGTAGGTGTTGTTAATACCTAATTATTCACTCAGGATTGCTTACAACTCAACTAAAAGCGGCGAATTCTACCGAATTTGTCAGGTTTAAGGAAATTTATCCCCAGGGTATTTTTTCTGATTTTAGAAGCCCTACGGATCTCAAAAAATTAAGACTGCCATCAGCTCGCTGATTACCGCGCTCCCTTTCTCGGAAACATAATAAAATCAATACAATGCAGAATTGTCTTCTGTACTCATTTCATACAAAGGGGCTTTCTGATCCTCATCAAACCAGCTTTCAAGCTCGCATTCAGATTCAACTCCGCTGTATAAAGCAAATTCTGACTGGCTAAAATCCCGATAATATTTATCTGACAGCTTGTTCTTTGATGATTCGTGGGTGTTTATGCTTACATCGTGCTTAGAACTAGCGAAGATAAAAGCAAATACCCATAATTTACAGATATTCAAGGTGTTCATCGTTGTCACCTAAACTAAAGATATGAAAATTAAGTGGCTCACCGATTAACCTAGCCATTTTTAAACGTGATACTGATTAACTCTGTCTAATCCAATATAGCTACCGTTTTGATGAGTTGGCACACACCGTCCAACTCATCAAATGCACACTTAACAACGTTACTAAGTACCTGTAAGAAAACATACTTGCAACTTAGCTTGCTGATGTAATTAAGGTTTAAGTTTCAGTAATGGACCTTCTTCATCGACAAAAGTGCTGGTATTCAATATCTGTATGCCGGCGTTGTGTTCACCATTGAATGGGGTTGTAGCACCTGGACAGCCAGCTTTTACTGCATCAGCAGGTGAATTAAACCAAATACCGATATGGTAAGTATGAATGGGCTTGGTAACAGGGTTCTCACCCGCATCGCCAGTGTGTGTTAGCGGCGCAACAGTCGGCGTACCGGGTGCTACGATAAAGGTTTCTTCATTGAACCGACCTACAAATCGAGCATAGCCTTTCCCGCGACCATTGGTTTGAATGTCGCCTTGATACCAAGACATGCCGAATGGAAAATTAGGCACTTGAATAACAAAGGCATCGAACCCAGTATTGCTTGGTAAGCCTTCAATTTTGACATCCATGACTTCTACATTGCCTAATGTAGTGACCTTCACTTTACCTTTAGCCTCAAGCGCGCAGGTTTGGCCTAAAACCGCAGGACGTACCAGTGGAAATCTGATGCTTTCCAAATCAGTAGCACTTGCCTGAGTACATAGCAGCATCGAATTAACCAATGCCAAACCTGCAATAACTTTAAATGAATATTGCTTTTTCATGATGGAATCTCCCGTAATAAATAATAAGATTTGTGATCAGGAAGTTTTTATCCCTCCCTGACTCATGATTCCGGTCATGTATCAAATTTGTTCAAATTATTTTTAATAGTTTCTACAGATTTTTTTGAAAACGCTATTAAAAATACAATATTTCTATTAAATCAATTACTTGAATAGCTATACTTAGGAGAGTTTATATGAAAACGCGGGGCAAGCGATCTAGCTAATTCAGAGGGAAGTCTCTACTTTTCAGTATCAAGTGCTTGCAAAATAGCCCACACATCCAATGAATGTAGCGGTGCAGCCGATTGCTGCTTACCATTACGCAGGAGCAATGCTTTGATCTGCTCAGGCGAAAGCTGGGGCTTTACCTCAAGCAATAACGCAATAATGCCACTGACATGAGCGGCTGCCAGAGAGCTGCCGGACACAAAATCGTAGCCATCGTTAGGTACAGTCGTCAAAATTTCTACGCCTGGCGCAACCACAACGCCAGGAAATCGCGCTAACCAAGCGGGTTGCGCTACCTGCCCGTCTGGACCAGTGGAAATCACCGGAATCACAAATGGCAGTTCTGCGGGGAATCCTGGCTGCGCTTGTTTTTCCAGACTTGCTGCGACAATGCTTATACCGCGCTGATGGGCGGTTTCGAGAAGTTTGCCCAGTAATTCATCATGTGACCCCGCCAAACTTAAATTGATGATACGTACCCCACTGCTAATCGCCGCATCCAATGCTTTTGCCAGCGACCAACTGCTGCATTGTGCCTTGGCATCTGAGGTTTCTGGATACCAACAGGCTTTTAAAACGCTGACTTCGGCATCCGGTGCTATGCCATAAATACCGATTCCATCGTTTGCTTTTGCGGCAATCACACCCGTTATTGCAGTACCGTGGCGATCATGAGCAAAAGCATAATCGCTGCCATCTACAAAATTGGCGGTTTCCAAATGCTGATCTTTGAAGTCGGGATGGTCTTTTTCTGCCCCTGTATCCACCACGGCTATACGGATTCCTTTACCTGTGGCGAGTTGATGGGCGGTATCTGCATGAACAAGCTTTGGGGCATAGCTAATCGCGGCAAATTCATCGCTTTCACTGCTTTGTATACCTTCAAACACTTGGTTTTCTTGCGCGAGTACCACGCGGGAATCCGCTTGTAGTTGCTGAATGACTTGTTCCAGATTTTCTTGCTCCGGCACTTGGTAAACCAGGCAATCCACGCCGATGGAAGGTAGCGGAAATTCACCGGATGTCAGTATGTCATTGCGTCTTGCCAGTTCCTCTTGTATTGTTGCCCATTCTGATTTGAGATTTTCCGGCAACGTCACCAACACTTGGCGGCTTACCATCTGCTTGGGTAGCTCGTTAATGCCCTCGAAGAAATGTGGAGGTAACTCAGCACAGCCGAGTAGCCACAACGATGTGGCAATGCACAAACACAAGCTAAGTCTTGTTGTTGTCATGAGCTAGCAGAACGCTATTCGACCGCCTGCGCTAGCCTCACTTTGGGATTTGCACGTAAGACGGACAGTGATTGTGCCTCATCCTTAGAAGCTACTTCAATCGTATAACTTCCAACCTCAGATGGACCTTGGCGAATCTGCGCCTTGGCCTGTTTCAGTAAGTCGAACAATTCCCGTGTCGTCATGTCTTCGGAGAACACCAGCCGAATGGATTTGCCTTTTGTGGTCGACGATTCCGCATTGGAGAGCGTCTCAAATACCCCGCCCGTCTTCGGAATGGGTGAATTTGGTAACACCAAAAATAAGGCCAGTGCCGCAAAAGCCAGGGTTTCAAATGCCAGTGTCCAACGCACTGGACTAGGTGTTTGCGATAAGCAAGCGCAAATACGTTGGAAAAGCCCCAACGTAGTTTTCGTACGACTGGTATCCGGTTTAGCTGTCGCAGCCTCAAGCTTATCTACATTGGCAAGAATGCCGGTAAAGTGCGCTGCCGAAGGCTTCCAAATTTCTTGTGCTGCTGGAAGTTGACCCACCAAACTTTGGCATCGTAATGCTTCGCTTTGGCATTGTTCGCACACCGCTATATGTTGTTTCACCGCCGCACTTTCCTCGGTAGAAAGCGTACCATTGACGTACCAAGGTATTAAGCCTTCCAACTCGGTATGCTCGGTAGCTATTGTATTGCTTGGTTTATTTTCAGTCATATCATTACCTTACCTTGTTCAGGCAGTGAGAAACCCTTACGTGCCAGTAGTTCCGCCAAATGCTTACGTGCATGAAACAAGCGGGTTTTCACGGTGTTGATTGGGCAACCCACAATATCGGCAATTTCCTGATAGGAGTAATCCTCGCCAAAGCACAAGTCAATCACCGCCAGATGATCGGCAGACAGTCTGGAAAACGCCCACGTCATCGCATCACCCAGCTCCCATCCCATAACCATTCGTTCTGGTTCTGAGCTTGCGGATATGGCTGCATGATAATGCTCAGGTGCATCGTCTCCGTCATTATCAACCTCACCAGCATAGTCCTCCAGCGATTGTTCACGATGTCGCCCATTCCGTTCCAGTATTTTCAGCCCTTTGTTATGGGCAATACCAAACAACCAAGTGGACAGTCGTCCCCGTTCAGGATCGTAGCGTTCTGCCGATTGCCAGATTGTCAACATCACATCATTGACTGCCTCATCTACCCAGTCTTGCTGTTTCAACATTTTCATGAGGAATCTGCCAAATCCTTCTGCATACAGGTAATAAAATTCCTCGAATGCCTTGCGATCCTTCGCCGCTATGCGCTTGAGTAACGCTATCCCCAGCGCATCATCCACCGTTTTTGCCAAATTGCTCTCCTCATCTTTTCGTTAACCAGAACCTTCAAATTGCAGTACCCAGTTAACCTTTTAAAACACTTCAAAAGCATGATTTGAATCATAACACTACAAATCTCACGATTTATATAAAATTGGCTGTTAATTTTAGCTAAAACAGTTAATCGCCCAGACCAGCATTTGAACGAAAAACTATTAACTATGATTCCTGCCAAAAGCTAAAATGTTCAATTAGTTTTTAGAATAGTTAACACTTTGTGAGAAGACAGATCGTAAAAAAACTACAATTCAGTACTGTAATTAGCAAGCAGGGTCGAACTTTTTGGCATCATGCTCCTCAGTGCTGATGCTGTTCTGATTTACTTGGATGCAGGGAACACGAATGATCGGTTGTTCCCTGTTCAATTTGCAAAGTGCTGTGATGGATTGAGAATTGCGTTCTGAGCGTGCGCATGATTTCATCCATAATTGCATCTCCAGGGTAGCCATTAGGCATGACCAGATGAACGGTTAAAGCACTTTCTGTCGTACTCATGCCCCAAACGTGCAAGTCATGAATATCAGTTACCCCGTGGTGCTGACGTAAATACCGGTCAATTGCGGATAAATCAATGTTTATGGGGACGGCGTTTAACGCCAGGTGCATCGACTCGCTTAATAAGCCCCAAGTGCCAAAAACAATGACTGCCACGATGATTAAACTAATCATCGGATCCAGCCAATACCAGCCAGTGAAGAGCATCGCCACACCCGCGATCACCACGCCCAGCGACACCAACGCATCGGTAGCCATGTGCAGATAAGCACCTCGGATATTCAAATCGTCCTTACTGCCTCTCATGAACAACCACGCGGACAGGCTGTTTATAAAAATGCCAACGATAGCGACTTGTATAACCGTGATCCCAGCCACTGTTGGTGGCTGCTGGAAACGCTGGAGAGCTTCCCAAGCAATCGCACCGCATACCACAAGCAGGAACATGGCATTTGCTAATGCGACCAAAATGGACGTACTGCGTAATCCATAAGTGTACCGCTCACTAGGCACTTTCCGAGCGAGGATAGTTGCTCCCCAAGCTAACAGCAGGCTCAAAACATCGGATAAATTGTGTCCAGCATCAGCTATCAGAGCGGTTGAATTAACAATAAAGCCGTAAGTAAATTCAACACCAACAAAAACCGTGTTGAGTACAATCGCAATAATAAAGACACCACCGTAGTTAATAGGTGTGCTGTGGTGGTGACCACTATCATGCGCGTGAGAATGACCAGTAATACCTTCATTATGTGGTTTTGGATGTTTTTTATGGATCATTTGACTTTATCGACATTTCCAAAATGCTGTAAAAAATTAACTAGCATGTATAAGTATCAAAACAGATAGCCCTAGAATGTCCGCTCTATACTAGACGCACACCCATTAACTCAAGTTCTCATTTCCTCGTTTGCGTCCGCCATAAATTAACAATCTCTTCCACGTCCAGATCTTCTGGACCTTCGCGCCAACTGGTGAAATAATCGACATCATTACTTTTCGGCTCTGGATTGGGTCGATAAATTTGCACACGGGTGGGTAACGGCGCAGCTTCGCCTAACACCAGAGCTTCACCTCGACCTAATGATGCCAAAATGTCGGTCAGATCGCCTTCTGCTTCTGGCACTAAGCCTTTAATGTAGGCTTGGTCATCAGGATTGGTGGTGCGTAAGCAAATAAATGAGCTGCATTGTGCCAGCATGGTTTCGGACAGTTCGGTAGGTCGTTGGCTAACCACACCGATAGAAACGCCGTATTTACGTCCCTCCTTTGCAATACGTTCCATCATTTTTTTGGTGCCGTCAAACTGACCGCCTTTTTCCCGTGGGATGTAGGCGTGGGCTTCTTCGCACAATAAGGTAATTGGGAATTCACGCCGCCGTGGATTCCAATAGTTGAACTCGTAAGCCAATCGACCTACCTGTGCCGAAATGGCGGGCCTGATGTCGGTCGGTACGGAGCTTAAATCAATTACGGTGATATTGGCTTTTTTGGCACCTAAGCCCACAAATTGCCGCAATAAATCCGCCATGCTGGCTGAATTATTACGAATTTTAGGTTTCAGCAAAAAATCATAACGAACATCATTGAACCGGCTTTGCATCCTAATCAAGAATTCATCGAATTGCCCGAATAAAGGACCAGTGATTTTTCCGAACTCTTTGCGTTCCTCATTAGCATTCTTAAACTGCATGTACATTTCCGCTAGGGAAAAGTAAATCGGCGTGTCGATAGAAACCGTGGGCATCCCGATTGCTTTGGCTTCTTTACGTTTAAGTTGTTGTAAAATCTCACGCATAAACGACATTTGCAAAGTCGCACCTTTGTCGTCACGGTCGATAAACAAATCCACCAGTTCCGCATAAGACATCATCCAATACGGCATTTCCATTTCCATCGCATCAACATATTGCACCATATCGTCAGGAAAAGCCGAATGCACCGTGCCATCATCATCTTTCCAGCAATATTCACCGTGCAAATCCAGCATAATGATATGGGCATTGGGCATGGCTTTGATAGTGTTTTGGATCAAGCTGGTGACTGTCCAAGATTTACCCGAACCCGACTGCCCAATAATCGCAAAATGCCTGCTAAATAACGCTCTGGGATCCAGGCTTAAGTGATAATCCTTATGCGAAGCCAACTGACCGATAAAGAATTTATAATCCCGAAACTTAGAAAAAATCGCATTAATGTCCTCAAGACCGACCGCATATACATTTGCACCTGGTGTGGGATAGTGGCGTACACCGCGAATAAACGTGCCATTTTCTTGAATCTCACCGACTGGAATCAAGGAAATAAACCGATCCGTCAAGCGCTTACCTGCTGAATCAAAGCGGTCTTTCCCCCAGGTCTTAAAAATTAACGCCAACACATTGATATTCTTTTGTTTGATAACAATGTACGAGCCAATTTGCCCCGCTAACATATCTTCGCCATCAATGGTGATAATGGGCAAGTCGCCGGAATGTTCCTCAGCGACACGTGCCTCCATGCCGTCGCCACGGACTTCTGTAAGATAGCCGATAAGAATGTTGGATTTTTCTGACATGAGTTAGCCTATGCTTTTAATATACGACAAGCTTAGACCAGTTTCGATAGGAGATAAAATCTTATAGCGTTTTGAACCCATGACAAAGCTGTAGCAATCCACAACTATCACCTTGAAGGTTATCTACGCTGCCTTTTTGCTTTATCAGCCGTGCTGCTGGACGCGAAGCTCTGCGGATATTAAAATTGCACTCCACAATAAAACCTTATATTTATTACCAATGTATACCCTGCCCTTTCAATACCGCAAATGACTGTATCCCTTACCGATCTGGAAAAAATAGTCCGTGAAGCGGGCGCAATTGCACTCTCACATTATAAAAACCTGGAGCTACTCAAAGTAACCAAAAAAAGTCCGCGTGATTTTGTGACCGAAGCCGACATTGCTGTTGAGTCTTATCTAAAAGAGACGCTTTCCAAGCACTATCCTCAGTATGGCTTTTGGGGTGAAGAAAGCGGACAAAGTGAAAACCAGACTAACCGCTGGATAGTCGATCCTATCGACGGGACGCACTCTTTTTCAAAGGGCCAGTACTTTTGGTCGATAAGCGTGGCTTTAGAAGTTAATCAAGAAACGCTTGTCGGTGCAGTTTACGCCCCTGCCCTCAATGATTATTACTGTGCTGAAAAAAATAAGGGCGTGTGGAAAAATGGCAATCCCATCGCCGTTTCTACTGAACAAGTGCTTGCCAATGCTATGGTTGCAACGGGTTTTGCTTGCGTCCGCGCTTATCTGAAAGACAATAACCTGCAACGATTTTGCAGAATTGCCGAGCAAACAACCGGGCAACGTCGGTTTGGTTCCGCCGCTTTGGACTTATGTATGGTGGCCGATGGACAAGTTGATGCGTTCTGGGAACAGGAACTGAATCTTTACGATATAGCCGCAGGCGCATTAATCGCGGCGGAAGCGGGAGCAACCATTACCGACTTTGAAGGTAATAAAGGTGTTTTCCCAAAGCAAATTTTGGCAACGAATGGGGCAATATTAGAACAATTATTAGCTTTTATGTAAGCTCGACAAGGTGCATCTATTGTTTTCAGTTTTCTATAATTAACCTAGACTTATCAATGAGTTTTTGTGAATTAGCCGAGTTATACTGTTAATCATTTCTAACCAAAACATTTGGGTTTAAATTTTATCCACAACATTTAGCTTGTAGTGTAAGCTTAGGTCAAAATATTTCTGGATAAGGTCGTAAGCTAATACGCATGTTGCAAAATAGCGATAACAAACAGCCAAACTTATGTTAAACCAGCCCGATAACACTAACCCAATATCCATCACTGAACTTCAAAATCGGCTGATTGAGTTTCAAGCGCGGCAAGTTGAGCTTGAACAACAGAATCAGGTGCTTTCTGAGCAAGTTGCTCAACTTGTTAATGACAACCGCACCAAAACCGAACACCTAAGCAAAAGTGACAATGCCTTAAGCAAAACGGTCGATTAACTTAATTATTCTCGACATCAATTGCTCGAACGGGAAGCCAAACTTAATTCTATATTAAACGCCTCAATTGAAGGCATTATCGTCATCGACACGAAAGGGACTATTGTCTCTGTAAATGCGGCGGTGGAAAGCATTTTCGGGTATAGCGCAGAAGAACTGATCGGTCAACGCGTCATCCAACTAATGCCAATAACCATCCGAAAAAAACAGGATTATTACCTGGAAAAATACCTACGCATCTTTATCCCCAAGGCGATAGGTCAAATTCGGGAAGTAGAAGGCTTACGTAAAGACGGCTCGCTAGTGCCTTTGGATATGTCCATCGCTGAGTTTCCACTCGATGGTATGCAATACTTCAGCGGTATAGTCCGCGATGTCAGCACCAGAAAGCATCAAGAACTGCAAGAAAAAGAACATCTGGAAAAGCTCGCGCACGTTACCCGTCTCGGTCTGATGGGTGAAATGGCTTCGGGTATTGCCCATGAAGTCAACCAACCTCTGTCGGCCGTCGTTAACTATACCCAGGTCTGCTTGCGGTTTCTCCAGAATGAAAAACCAGATTTGGAAAAAATTGGCGATGTCATGCTGAAAGCCAATCAACAAGCACTCAAAGCTGGGCAGATCATCCACAGTATGCGGGAATTCGTCAAACAACGGAAAATTCAACGTTCCACAGTAGATATCAACGACTTGGTATACGATGCCATCAGCCTGTTTGAGTCTGACTTCAAGCAGCACTTGGTTGCCATGCGTTTTGAGTTGACCAAAAGCTTGCCCATTGTATTTATCGACCGCGTTCAAATTGAACAAGTCCTCCTCAATTTAATCAGAAACAGTATTGATGCCCTTAAAGATCTACCGCAATTTACCCAGCGGCAACTGTCCATCGAAACCAGTTTGAATGAATTGAATTACATCGTGGTCAGGGTCAAAGATAACGGCCCTGGTTTAACGCCACTGCAACAAGAAAAAATACTAACACCGTTTTTTACCACCAAATCCTCTGGTATGGGTATGGGCTTATCGATCAGCCGATCACTGGTTGAAGCGCATCACGGCACTTTGCATTTCAATAGCAAAGAGGATAAAGGTACTACCTTCTATTTCACAATACCTACGGAGAAGCCCAATGGCTGAAACAAAAGCTAAGACGCTGGTTTATTTGGTTGATGATGATTTTTCTATAAGAGATTCGTTAAGTATGCTTATAGAATCGACTGGACAAGCCGTCAGGTGTTTTGAATCCGCAGATGAATTTTTAAATAATTTCGATCCCGATCAAGCCGGTTGCTTGATACTGGATGTCAGAATGCCCAGCATGACGGGGTTGGAACTCCAAGAAGAACTGGCACGAAGAGACTTCGCCATTCCCATTATTTTTATCAGTGGACATGCTGATGTTCCCGATTCATCCAAGGCGTTCAGGGCAGGTGCTGTCGATTATATGGAAAAGCCTTTTGACAGCGACAAACTGTTAAGTCGTATGGAAGAAGCGATCCAAAAAGACTTGGACACGCGGGTTTACCATGCTGAAAAACGCAAATTGAAACAGCGTTTAAGTCAGCTAACACCTAGGGAACATGAAGTATTTGTTTTAGTCGTCAAAGGTTTATCCAACAAAGAAGCCGCCAAAAAACTAGATGTCAGCAACCGCACCGTTGACGTTCACAGAGCCAAAATCATGGAAAAAATGCAAGCTGAGGATTTGGCGGAATTGACCGTGATGGCAATGCACTGCGGGTTAATTTGATCTACTTGGTATTGATATGACACAGCATCCTGCTGAAAATTGTCTCAAACAGGGCGATATTCTCTTCACCAGCATCCCTAATTTTCTGTACCGTCGCGTCGCCCAAACAACTGGCTCATTAACTTCGCATGTAGGAATTGCATTTTATGACCAACACATAGGCTGGCTGGTAGCCGAAAGTGCTGTCCCAACCGTGAGGTATGTCACCCTCGCCAATTTTGTATCGCGTTCAGATAACGACTGGCTTGTTGTTCGTCGAATGGGTGACGGATTGTCCTCCAATCAAATCGAATCACTGCGTAAAGAATGTGATAGCCGAATGGGTAAACTTTACCATCTTGGCTTCCATTTTTTATCATCGCGTCAATTCTGTTCAAAGTTTGTCTATGAAACTTATTTGAACGCACTCGGCGTTGAAATTGGTACACTTGAATCATTTGAAGCCTTACTGACTAGCCAACCCAAAACGCCGCTGTGGTTTTGGCGGCTATGGTTTATGGGGCGCATTCCGTGGTCACGCATTACAGTAACACCAGCAAGTCAACTTAGATCCGAGCGATTAGAAACGGTATGGGAGTCGCCTAATCCACCATCCCTAAAAAATCGAAACAATATAAATTAACCGCACAATTTACAAAACTTAACCAGCCATCACTCCATCCACCTTCTGAAATCCTTTCGGCAAATTTAAGCCTCGGTTCGCCCGATTGCCGGAATAATGGGCAATATCGATAGCTTTAAGCGTTAATTGACGCTTTCCAGCAACAACAACCAATTGACCGTTGACGGGTATTGCAGCCATAGCGACCACATAGTCTTTGCTTGATGCCAAATCTTTACTCGGTATCTGAATGATTTTATTGCCTTTGCCCTTTGTCAATTCGGGCAATTCAATAACAGGAAAAATCAGTAAACGACCTTGCAAGGTAACGACCGCCAGTAAATCGGACTGATTGGCGATTGGTGCGGGTTTCACGACTTTTGCGCCTGTTGGTAGGGAAATAAGCGATTTACCCGCTTTATTTTTGCAGACCAGTTCGTTGACTTGCACCCTGAAACCATAACCTGCGTTACTGGCTAACAAATACCAATCATCAGGATTACCCGCCAGCAAGTAGGTGAACAATGAACCTGGCGCAGGATTTAGCCGTCCGGTCAATGGTTCGCCTTGGCTTCTTGCGGAAGGTAGATCATGCGTGGTGGTGCTGTACACGCGCCCAGTTGAATCCAGTACATAAACGGGTTGGGTCGAACGGCATTTTGCGGAGTCGAGGAAGCCGTCACCGGATCGGTAACCCAAGGTTGCAACATCAATATCATAACCTTTTGCCGCCCTAATCCAGCCTTTCTCGGAGAGAATCACGGTCAGTGGCTCGTTGGTGATTAAGGCTGTCGTTTCCAGTGCTTGCGCGGCTTCCCGTGCGACGATGGGTGAACGGCGGTTGTCGCCGTATTTTTCCGCATCTTCTTCTAATTCCGATTTAATCAGGTTATTTAGCAACTCTTTTGAACCTAAAATGGCTTCTAGTTGTTGCCGCTCTTGTTCTAATTCGGCTTGTTCACCCTTTATCTTGATTTCTTCCAGTTTGGCGAGATGCCTTAACTTCAATTCCAGGATGGCTTCTGCCTGAATATCCGTTATTCCAAAACGTTCGATCATCACCGCTTTGGGATTATCCTCAAAGCGAATAATGGCGATGACTTCATCAATATTTAGAAAGGCAATCAGCAAACCTTCTAACACATGCAATCGTGCCAACACTTTATCAAGGCGGAATTGCAAACGTCTACGAACTGTTTCGGTACGGAAAGTCAACCACTCAACCAGAATTTCCCGCAGATTTTTAACCCTTGGCCGTCCATCCAGGCCAATCATGTTCATATTGACGCGGTAACTTTTCTCAAGGTCGGTCGTGGCAAACAGATGCGACATCACCTCATCGACATCAATCCGTTTCGATTTCGGCATAATGACCAGACGCGTCTGGTTTTCATGATCCGACTCGTCGCGCAAATCCTCGATCATCGGCAGCTTTTTCGCCAGCATCTGCGCGGCAATCTGCTCCATCAACTTTGCACCGGACACCTGATAAGGCAAAGCGGTAATGATGATATTGCCGTCTTCCTGCTCGTATTTAGCACGCATTTTGACCGATCCGCCACCGCTGATATACATTTTCTGGATGTCATCGGCAGACGTGATGATTTCCGCTTCGGTCGGGTAATCCGGGCCTTTGATATGCTCAAGCAGTTGTTCCAGAGGTGCATCGGGCTTATCGAGCAGATGGATACAGGCACCGGCGACTTCCACCAGATTATGCGGCGGAATATCGGTCGCCATTCCCACAGCGATACCCATCGTGCCGTTGAGCAACAGATTCGGCAACCTTGCCGGCAACATGACGGGTTCTTGTAAAGTACCGTCGAAATTATCTGACCATTCAACCGTACCCTGCCCTAACTCACTCAACAAGGTTTGCGCGTACGCCGTCAACCGCGATTCGGTATAGCGCATAGCGGCGAAGGATTTAGGGTCGTCCGGCGAACCCCAGTTGCCTTGCCCATCAATCAGCGGATAGCGGTGAGAAAAATCCTGCGCCATCAACACCATCGCCTCATAGCAAGCGGAATCGCCGTGCGGATGGAATTTGCCCAACACATCGCCCACTGTCCTGGCGGACTTCTTGTACTTGGCGAGTGCAGTTAAACCCAGTTCGGACATCGCATACACGATCCGCCGTTGCACAGGCTTCAAGCCATCGGCAATATGCGGCAAGGCACGATCCAAAATCACGTACATGGAATAATCCAGGTAGGCTTTTTCTGCGAATTCCTTTAACGGCAAACGTTCACAATTTTCTTGTACGACACTCATTATCTTAACTCTTCCTCGGTTACATCGATGTTCAATGCGCGGACTTTTTCAAGGCTTTCCTGGCGTAATTTTTTGCGTATTTCCGCTCCGGCATAACGCCGTTTTTCTGCCTCAGTTTCTAAAGTCAAACGAGATACTTCTATTGTTTTTCCGTGTTCATCTAAAGCGACCATCGTAAAATAACAAGAGGTAGTATGCCTTTTTTCATGGGTTCGTAAATTCTCGGCTATCACCTTTACACCAATTTCCATGGACGAGCGCCCAACGTAGTTAACATGAGCATAAAAAGATACCAGCTCGCCAACATTCACCTGCTGCATAAAAAACACCTGATCTAACGCCGCCGTGACCACATAGCTTTTACAGTATTTGGCAGCGCAAGCATAAGAGACTTGATCCAGCAATTTAAGCAAGGAGCCGCCATGGACATGGCCGGAGAAATTCGCCATATCCGGGGTCATTAGGACGGTCATTGTTAGGTATTTTTCTTGTTTTGGCATAAGGATTGGGGGAGATTATCTTTGAGGTGGGGTACAAATCCCACCGGCTATAAATGTGTTGTTGTTTTATTGTGCTTAAAAAAATTCAACTCAATTTAAGAACTTGCACATTAAAAAGTCCAATCCTCTTCTTTCATGAAGCGTTCTAAATCCATACAAGGAATATTAAACCGTTTGCAAACATTTGGAATTTGTGCCGCATTTTCTTTATATTTTTCTGTCGTGATAACGCAACCACCAATAGACTTAGCTTTAGCAATCACAAAAGGATCTGCCACAGGCTTGCCCCCCAAGAGTTCTTGTTTCCTAATTAAAGTTTGAAAGTGTGGAATTTTAAAAATTTCCGTAACTGTTAGAAGCTCGTCAGTTGCAGGTAGTTGAAAAAATGATTTGTTGTCTTTTACCCATTGAGACAACAAGTCATCTTGTCCTTCAAGCTCTCTCGAAACTTCTTTTACTGAAATAATTTGCTCCTCATCAACTAACTGATCAAATTTTTTCCAAAGTGATGGAAACCTTTCAGGATAATAATACTTAAACATCCATATTAATGGGCCGCTATCAAATACATACCTCACGCGGCATTATCTTTGCTGTATAACAAAGACTCCATGCCACTTAGATTTTTCACTTTAACTCCTAGATAATCAGCTAGCCTCTCGCTAGTTATTCGTTGTTGATAATAGCTACTAAAAGCTTTTTCAATATACTTCCCACCTAAATAGACTCCTTGAGTCAGATAGTAATTACCGCCACTACCTTTGCTGCTTGAATTATTGGCGGCTGACTCCCGTTTCCAAGAGAATACTTTCTCATCATAATATTTTTGGTCAATTAATTTATTATCAAAAGCTTTCCTCAATATTACTTCTCTGCTCACATGATAAAATCTAGCAAGTTCTTCAATCTTGGATTCATCAATAAGTGCATTTTTAAGTCTTAAATTAAAATCTTCGGTAGGGACTAAAAACTCACCAGCAAATTTGTTACAAAGAATTTCTATTTTTTTGCTATCGCCTTCTAGGTAATCAATGTAATCATCTATATGAGTATCTATTCCACCCGTTTTAAATAACAGATGCGCTAACTCATGGAAAAGAGTAAATATTTGCCGCGTGAATGGCTTGCTATTATTTACGTAAATAACGGGAAAAAACTCATCATATAAGCAAAAGCCTGAAAATTGATCGGCATGGAAAGCATCCTTAAAAACAAAAATGCCATGTGCTTCCAATTTTGTACGCCAAAACTTAAGTGCCTTGTCGGTGTTGTTCAATAAGCTTTGTTGCTCTATTGTTACAGATAAATAGCTTCTGACAGTTGTTGCCATATCGACTGCCGATACATTTGTGGCAAACGATAGGTCTTGAACTATCGGTTTCGTAGCAGGATTTACATTTTCGTAAAGCTCATATAAATTTAATTGAAATGCACTGGCCTTCCTCAGCAACATTCTCATCGCTGGCGGCATTATTTCTATCTCATAATCAGGAAGAGTACGAAATGATTGTTTAGGTGTTTTTTCTTCTGGCGGCTCAGGAAAAAAAAACAGCGCAAGAGGACGCTTATATACTTCATAAGCCAAACGCTCTAGTTGCGCGAATGTAGGTGACTCTATTTCAGTTTCCCATGCTAAAACAGTTTCATAAGTGATGCTTTTGCGATCAAGCTTCCCAATTACATCATCAACACTAAGCCCCGCGGTTTCCCTTGCCCAGCGCAACACTTCACCATTAACAGGTATGTACTCAGTCATCTATTTGGTGTATCTTTTTTTTCATTGCTACATTAGTATTAATGTTTGTTGATTATATATATCTAACGAGTAGTCTGGCATAAAAAATATCTCAAACCAAAATAGTACTGTCATTATATCCTGCCACAACACGGTCATGGGTCACCAAACGCATCGGTTCGCTTAAGGTTTGAGCAACGAGCAACCGGTCGAAAGGGTCGTTATGGATAGTAGTCAAGCACGGTAGGGCGGGTCGAGACCCGCCTTACGAATTCCCGTAATACAGCCTAGTTATTTCATCGTTAGCGGAATCGATATTTTCCGGCACGGTAAATTCGCCTTCGGCAATACCGATGCGGCACGAAACATCTTTTTTCTGGATGATAGGCGTCATCCGCGCAACTGGCTTACCGTTACGCGAAATCACAAATTCGCTTTCTTCCACAGATACAATTTGGTCGACCAGCTTGGACAGATGGGTTTTTACGTGAAATAAGTTAACCGTTTTCATCATGAATACCTCAATAGTTGACTAGGCTAGGTTAGTCTATTTATAGGGGCGTTATTCAATAATTTTCCGAAATATTACCGTAGCCTGTATGAAGTAAAACGTAATGCGGAAAATCAAAGCCGCGAAACCCCGGATTCCACTGCGCTGCATCCAGGCTACACATCTGCATATTGCAAGCCTATTTCACCTTGGCTTTTTTTTCTCCAAACTCGCCAAAATCACTTTCTTATCCCATTTCAACCTATCGCAATCTGTACAAGGATGATCTTTGATGTAATTTTCAATCGCTTGTATACGGTTGGCGGTATCGGGATGAGATGACATCCATTCAGGCCCATTTGCTTTGCCTTTAAAGGCTTCCTGCATTTTTTTGAAAAAAGTGACCATGCCTTGCGTGTCAATTTTGCTTTTATTCAGCAAGGCAATTCCTTTCATATCAGCATCGGACTCGGCCTGACGGCTGAAATACTGGGCGGACACTTGATGCGCCATAATCATCATAACGGCATTGGCATCGCCCAACACTAACAACACCGCTGCCGCAATGCCGGAACTGGTAATCATGTTCTTTAAAGCATGGCGTTGTTCGACGTGTTGGATTTCATGCGCCAATACGCCCGCCACTTCATTAGCGGAATCCGCCTTCTCCAGTAAGCCTTTATTGACGATGACTATACCACCCGGCAAGGCAAAGGCATTGATGGCCGGGTCATTTGAGAGGTGCCATTGGTATTTATAAGGTGAACCATTAGTCAGGCGGTCGCCGATTTTTTTGACGGCATCAACTGCAACACCCTTGTCAATTAGAGAAGTTTGGGTTTTCAAGCTGGTCAACACCGATTCCCCAATCTTGTATTCCGTCGCCAGCGGTACGCGCCCAGCCACCCAGGAAACTGCAGTATCATATTGCCAGATAACCAAGACCGCCAGCAACGCAAGGCTGCATAAGGAATAAGCGATGGATTTCCAGACCAGACTTTGGCCTAAGGTAGCACGTTTCCACTTGCCCAATCCGGCTACTTCTTTTTTAGGCAATAGCTTGACCAGTGTTTTTTGTGCGTCTGGATTCGCAGGCATCAATAACCAGCCTTGATCTTGATGTTGCCAGAACAATTGCAATTGGTTGTGGTCGAAACTGCCGACCCTGGCTTCCAGTTCGGAAAAGTTGACGTTTTGCTTATAAGCGGGCAGATAAATCCGGTCTTGCTCAATCAGGCAAGTCGTCAATTCTCCCGCACTAGGCAGTTCCGGACCAAACAGGAGAATGCTGACACCATTATTCATATCAAGGTTTGTTGTAGACAGTGGCAATCGCAACGAGAATCACGGCGAGCAGGTAAAACTTGCCCATCCAGGATGAACGGCTACTGCTTCCGGTTAAGGCCGCACTCATCAACACTTTGCTTAAACGATTCATGGGCAAGGACTGTATCCACACCTTACCAGGGCCGGAAACGGTGGCGTAAAACAAACCTTCACCGCCAAACAGGCTATTTTTCAGCTTACCTGTATATTTGATGTCGTAACGAACCGTCGATGACATGCCGACCAAGCAGCCTGTGTCAATTTTGAGTTCGTCATCAGGCATTAAAACGACTTCTTTAAGTGTGCCAGAAGCATGAATAAACACGACCCCCTGACCACTGATTTTCTGCATGATAAAGCCTTCACCGCCGAAAAAACCGACCCGCAGGCGTTTTTGGAATGCCAGTTGTATCCGTTGCCCAAGCTCACCCGCGATATAAGCCCCTTTCTGGCAAATAATCATGCCGCCGTGTTCTGATAAGTTGATTGGGATGATTTCCCCAGGGCTAGGTGCGGCAATGGCAATGGTTTGTGGCTTATTTGAGGTATTCCGGTACACGGAACTGAACATTGACTCGCCTGTGAATGATCGCTTGAGCGCATTCCAAAACCGACCAATTCCGCCCATCCGTGAAGAACTGCCATCGCCCAAGATCGTATCGACAACAATGTGCTTGTCCACGTACATCATTGCCCCTTGCTCGGCAATGGCTTCCTGACCTGGCTCTAAGATAATCTTGATGTACTGTAAATCGTTACCGTTGATGGTGTAGTTTAATTGGGACATGGCGTTTTCTATCCTCATGGTTAACATCAAGGTCGATGTTTTACGGCAATCTTAAATCACTTACCCTATGTTTTCAGTTGGTTATAAAAACACCTGCCTGTCAAAATATTTGGAAATACTGCCTTCACAAATCAATGGTTCGACAAGCTAACCACGGACAATCAGTTAAACACCCCACCATTGCGATTTTTAAGCTGAATTAACATAATCAACGAGTTACCGTTCGTTCAGAATGGCAGGTAGCGTACTCAGGAGTCTTGTCGAAGGATTTATCAAGGTTTGCTTAAGGATAAATAACCTTGGGCTTAAAATAAGCCGCAGGATAATTGGGATCAAACTGATCCGGTTGTTCTTGTGCGACTGTTGATGATGGGCTATTTGCACTTTCATCCGAATAAATCACTTTTGACTCAAAATTAGCCGCAGGATATTTCTCGTCAATCACGGGGGCTTTCGATAATTGCGTTTGCCCCGCAGCGTCCTCATCAATATATGTCACTTTAGGCTGAAAATTTGAGGCGGGATACTTGTCATCCGCAGCGGATGATTGCGACTGAGCAGCACTTTCATCGATATAGGTCACGCTAGGCTCAAAATTTGAAGCAGGATATTTTTCATCACTCGCTGCCAAAGTATTGATGGCATTCAAAGAAATAGCGCAAACAGCTAGGCCTAGGATAATTGATTTATTCATAAAAACTTATTCTCCAATCGTCGTTAGTAAAATCCAGCAAACACAATCTATAACAAGTGCTGGAGTATCGAATATTTTGCTTGAATTCGCAACCGTTTTAATAAGCTAAACGAATGCAGCCTCAACACTTTATTTTCAGGATATTGAATATCCACTAATTTCCTGATGGGCTTTTAACTTATAGAACTTTCAATGGCATTATATGCGCCAATCCGAAAGCCTCTGCAACACCTGGATGCGTGACTTGTCCGTGGTAGGTATTCAAGCCTGATTGCAATGCCGAATTTTCAATTAACGCATTTAATCCTTGATTAGCGAGTAGCAGAACATAATCAGTGGTCTGATTATTGAGCGCAAACGTGCTGGTGCGTGGGACTGCACCGGGCATGTTGGCGACGCAGTAATGGACGATGCTATCAATTTCGTAGGTTGGATTGCTATGCGTAGTCGGCTTTGTGGTTTCTATGCAGCCGCCTTGATCGACGGCGACATCGACAATCACTGCGCCTTTACGCATACTGGCAAGCATGTCACGGCTTATCAACCACGGTGCTTTGCCACCTGGAATCAACACCGCACCAATCACCAAATCCGCTTGGTAGACGGCTTCTTCAATGGAATGCTGATTGCTTTTGCGGGTTTGGATACGTCCATGATAAATGTCGTCAAAATACGCCAGCCGATCATGGCTAACATCTAACACCGTCACCTGTGCGCCCATACCGACGGCGATACGCGCCGCATTTAAACCCACAGTGCCACCGCCTAAAATAGTGACATCGGCGGGTGCAACACCAGGAACACCGCCCATTAGCACACCGCGTCCACCTTGATGCTTTTGCAGATTGGCAGCTCCGACTTGCGTCGCCATGCGCCCAGCCACTTCACTCATCGGTATTAATAGCGGCAATTGCCCTGCTTGATTCTGCACGGTTTCGTACGCAATTGCTGTTGTGCCGCTGGCGAGCAATGCCTTGGTCAATGCTGCATTGGAAGCAAGATGCAGGTAGGTAAACAAGATCAGCTCTTGCCGCAAATATGGATATTCTGAGATTATCGGTTCTTTAACTTTAACGACTAAATCCGCCGCCCAAGTCGCTTCTGCATCAGCAACAATTTGTGCACCCACTACATGATATTCTTCGTCACTGATGAAGCTACCCTGCCCCGCTCCAGCTTCTACCAAAACCTGATGGCCTTTAGCAGTTAACGCTTTGACTGCACTCGGCGTTAAGCCAACACGAAATTCGCCGTCTTTGATTTCTTTGGGAAGACCGATAAGCATGGTTAAGCTCCAAATAAGTTTGAACAGTTCATAAAGCCGTTATTCAAAAACCAACAAGCTGTTAAGTCTGGATTATAAACGATTGAAGATTTGTGCAAGGAATTGATGGTGAATAGCTTTGGGTGTAAACCACCATTGCAATACAAAAAACTACGTATTGATATGGCACACTAAATTTTAGGCAAAAAAAGGGGGAGCCGAAGCTCCCCTAATGAGCGCACCTCAAACTTGTCCGGCAGGTTTTTTGAAATCAGATGTTATTGTTGTATCCTGCTTGGGTGTTATATCGGGTTTGTTTGATGAATCGTTGCTATCAACAGGTGGCTTTGGATCTTTACCAGCCATCAAATCATCAATTTGAGCTTTATCAATGGTTTCCCATTTCATCAGGGCATCCGCCATTTTATGTAAGATACTGATGTTATCTTGCAATAAGCTTTCAGCCCTTTTGTAGTTTTTGTCGATGACTGCCCGAATTTCTTCGTCAATCTTGTCTTGAACGCCATTTGATACTTTGCTACCTGAAGCCGAGTAACCCATGAACGGTTGACCACCTTCTTCGCCGTAGACCAACGGCCCCATGATGTCGGAAAAGCCCCAACGCGTTACCATGTTACGTGCTAATTCGGTTGCCCGTTCGATGTCGTTAGACGCACCGGTGGTTACACGATCTCCACCGTAAATCATCAATTCAGCAATACGTCCACCAAACAAACTGGCTATTTGGCTTTCCAATTTACGTTTGCTAGCACTGTACTGATCGCGTTCTGGCAAGAACATGGTGATACCTAATGCCCTACCTCTTGGCATGATGCTGACTTTATACACGGGATCGTGATCGGGTGACATTTGTCCTACAATACAGTGACCTGCTTCATGATAGGCGGTGAGCCTTTTGTCGTCTTCTGTCATGACCATCGTGTGCTTTTCAGCACCCATCAAGATCTTGTCTTTGGCTTTTTCCAGCTCGTTCATGCCAACTTTCAGCTTATTGGTACGTGCCGCCAACAGTGCCGCTTCATTAATGATGTTAGCTAGATCAGCACCGGAAAATCCGGGGGTACCTCTAGCGATGTTTTTCAATTCAACATCATCACTTACTGGGACTTTTTTGATGTGGACATTTAAGATTTGCTCTCTACCTTTCACATCAGGTAAACCGACAGTTACTTGACGATCAAAACGACCTGGACGTAGCAAGGCTTTATCAAGTACGTCAGCGCGGTTGGTTGCAGCGATAATGATGACACCTTCGTTACCCGTAAAACCGTCCATTTCTACCAATAATGCGTTAAGTGTTTGTTCACGTTCGTCATTGCCGCCGCCCATGCCAGCACCACCTCTTTGGCGACCTACTGCGTCAATTTCGTCGATAAAGATGATGCAAGGCGCATGTTCTTTAGCCTGTGCAAACATATCCCGTACTCTCGATGCACCGACACCGACGAACATTTCGACGAAATCTGAACCTGAAATAGTAAAGAATTTAACACCTGCTTCACCTGCGATGGCTCGCGCTAACAGGGTTTTACCCGTACCTGGAGGTCCTACCATCAAAATACCGCGTGGTATCATGCCGCCCAGTCGTTGGAATTTTTGTGGATCCCTTAGAAAATCAACTAATTCTGAGACTTCTTCTTTGGCTTCTTCACAACCTGCAACGTCAGCAAATTTAACCGTCATCTTGTCTTCTTCAAGCATTTTGGCTTTGCTTTTGCCGAACTGACCTGCACCACCCGCGCCTTGCGTTCTACGCATGTAAACTATCCAGACGATAATCAGCAGGAACATAGGAAACCAAGCAATGAATATCTGCATTGCCATCGACTGTTGTGCAGGTGGTGTGGTTCTGATTTGAACGTCGGCACTTAACAAATCATCAATCAAGTGATTGTCACCAGGATTAAATGTCTGTAGGTTTTGACCATCAGAGGTACGAACTTTGATTGATGTTCCGGCAATCTCAACCCGATCAACCTGACCACCTTTAACTTTGGCAATAAATTCCGAATAGGCAAGCGAGTCTTGTATAGGCGGGGTTGCATTTATCCTGTTGTATATTAAAAACGCGCCAGTAAACACAACACTCCAGAGCAATGTGTTCAATATATATCTTTTCATGATTACTTTTCTCCTGACCCCATTTGACTGAAGTCTATAGTTTTGATTTGCGCCGTTCTTTTTTGAAACCTATATCCAATAACCGTAAAACCCTAGCCGTATTGCTGTCCTAATGCTTTTAGAGTTAACCCATCACTAAATACAAAAAAGCTTGTCATTTTAATTGCTTTTATAAACACTTATCTTAATATTTTACAAAACCGTTTACTTTTTAAGCTTTTACTCTGTAAAAAAATGTCATTTTTTCAGCATCTTGGCTTACAAGAAACTCAATAATTGATCGCCATAGCGCATTTTTATCTTATTCAATGCCACTACTTGAATCTGTCTTACTCTTTCCCTGGTTAAATTAAGCTCCGAACCAATTTCTTGCAAAGTCATTTGCTGGTCTGTTCCTACCCCAAAATGCGAACATAGAATTTTTGCTTCTCTTGGGTTTAAGGTCTTGATGGCGTTTTTAACCAAACCTTGCAGCTCAGATTCGGCAATCATATTGTATGAATGCGGGAAAACGTTTTGCGCTATAAAATTGATTGGTGCAAAAGATTGCTCATCTTCATCATCATCAAAAGCTTCCAAAGAAACAGCGCTTTGCGATATGGAAAGCAGCGTATTGACTTCGTCTTGAGATAACTGAGTTTGCTCAGCTAACTCTTTAGTGCTGGGTTCTGTACCGGTTTTCAGTGTGATCGCATCTTTGGTACGGAACACTTTATTAATAGTAGCGATTTGCCCACAAGGTATCCGTACCACGCGTTCTGAGCGCGACAAAGAGCGGGAAATAGCTTGCCTGATCCAATAACCCGCATAAGTTGAAAATTGGAAGCCCAAACGATACTTAAATCTATCTACCGCCTTAAGTAAACCGGTATGACCTTCTTGGACTAGATCTTCAAAGTCCATGAAGTTACCTTTGTATTGGTTAGCGATAAACAACACAAGCTTTGCATTGACTGTGGCGAGTTGTTGCCTGTGCGTTAACCAGAAATGTTCTGACAAAACCACGTCAGCCAGCAGTTGGCTCATGTCTTCAGTAGATAAAAACAAGAACTGTTCTTCATGCTCGTGCAAGGCCATCGCTTTGAATTGATCGGCCATACTTGGCGTATCGCGGCGGCTAGCGCCATGTAAGCGTTTTAGGATGATTTCATAGTCTTTCTTTTCTTGCGATCTTGCCTGAACGGAGAGACCTCTTAATTTGAACGCGTAGGTAACGATGTCAACCAGCTTCACAAGATCTTCAAAAGCAAAAGGAAATTGCTGGACAGCGAAGGTTAATCGACGTTTTGCATTGCTGTAAACCTCTTCATTTTGAGCATTCTCAGCAGCCGTCTGACTAACGAATTGATAATGTTTTTTTACATCTTTTAAGAAATCGCTAAATTCGGTTGACGCAACAGCAGCACCGTCATCTTCTTGTTCGGCTTTGTCACATTGTTGTTCATATTTGTTAAGCACCCACAACGCGGTGATAGGAAACTTGGACAGCGTGTTTATTAACTTAGTTTTTTGCTCTTCAACCCGCCGAGCAAGCTGTAAGTTTCTATTCTCGGTACTTTCTACCTCTTTATTGCTTAATGCAGGCTTCTTATCAACTGGATTGTTGTTAGCAACAACAGTGCCGTTGACTTCCGGTACAGACATATATTCAGTTAATAGTATCATGACACCAAATCCTCGCAAACATTGTTTATATCAAACATGAGTAGTCAAATTTGCGTCGGAAAATCATATAAAAACAAATGGATTAATCACCACCTTGCTAGGACAAGTTATTAATGTATTAGTTTTATAAGTTTTCTGAAGCAGTACTAATTTCGAATTCGAGGTAAATATTATCGACATTATTTATCGTTGTCAAACAATATTTATACAAAACATAGACAATACCAATTTTCCCCGATAGAAATTTTATTAGCTATTGATTTTACTTGAGAATATATTTATGGATTTCATGAGAGTTTCTCAAAAAAAATTATTTTGTGTGTATTGTTAGGTGAAGAAAAGGGATTTATATCGCCACATACTTGGACAAGACTTTTTTTGTCCAAGTATGTGGCGGCGTGGCGCAGAGCTTTAGGAAACAAATCTGGCCTGTTTCAATTCATTAACTGAAACAGGCTTAGGTATAGAGCGGTTTTACTGCGGGGATAAGCACAGCCACTTATGTCTGGTGGCAATATTAATACTTTATATTACAACATATTAGAAAGGAATATCGTCGTCAAAATCATCGTAATCCGGCGGTGGAGGCGACGGCATTGCACTTGGGTTATTTTGTGGTGCTGCTGGTTGATATGGATTACTCGCCGGTGCCGCAGCGGGAGGATAGTTGGTATTTTGCCCTTGTTCAGCCCCAAAATTGCCTGTTCCGCCGCTACGGCTACCCAACATGTGCAGTTCTTGGGCTAAAATTTCGGTCGTGTAACGGTCTTGTCCATCTTGTCCTTGCCATTTACGGGTTTGCAAACGACCTTCGACATAGACCTGGCTACCTTTCTTCAAATATTCGCCGGCGATTTCCGCTAAACGATTGAAAAAAACAATCCTATGCCATTCTGTTGCCTCTTTGCGCTCCCCCGATTGTTTATCTTTCCAGCGACTTGTCGTGGCGAGCCTGATGCTGGTTATAGAACCACCACTGGGCATCAAACGAACTTCGGGATCTGCACCGAGGTTTCCTATCAACGTGACTTTATTTAGCATGTGTTTTCCTCATTTATTGATTTCAAACATGGGTATATTTTGTAATCATCGCTTGTAATTCCTGTCGATCCAATTGCTGATTATCGACCTTCAAATAAGCCACTCCTTCCTGGTAATGTAGCGTTACGTCCTCAACACCTTTAAGTTTAAGCATTTCTGAGGCAAATTCATCCGCTCGTTGTTCAGTAACGGATTGCAGTGAAATCAGCAGATTTGCCCAATAGCGCGGCGGTGTCATGCTAAATGACAGTATCAACCAGCTTAGGGCGGCTAAAGCACAAAACAAGAACACGCCCTTTGCACCATATTCGCCATAACACCAACCACCCAAACTACCACCGATACCAGCACCCAAAAACTGGAAGGTCGAATAAATACCCATCGCCGTTCCTCGCAAATCGCCAGGCGCGGTTTTGGAAATCAAGGACGGCAGTGTGGCTTCCAGCAAATTAAAGCCGCTAAAAAATAAGCACAGAAAACCGATGATGCCAAATAATGAGGTGCTAAACTGCATTAAACCCAACTCTGCCAGTAACAAAATCAGGATCGCAGATAGAAATACCGACTTCATTTTGCGCTTTTTTTCCGCCAAGATCACAAACGGAATGATTACTGCAAACGAGGCGACAAATACTGGCAAATAAACTTTCCAATGCTCGGCAGGTAATAAACCCGCATCACGCATCAATAACGGCACGACGACAAAGCTTGCCATTAGGATGGCATGTAACACAAAAATGCCGTAATTTAATCGTAGCAGTTCAGGTTTTTTTAATACTTGAAAAAATGAACCTGAATCCAGCTCGGCATCTCGGTGTTTTTTCGATTGTTGCGGCTGCGGCACTAAGAAGATAATCACCAGAATCGCCAATAATGACAGCACGGCAATCAACCAGAATATGCCATGTATGCCGATGAATCCAGCAATAATAGGCCCTGCCGCAATCGCCACGCCAAAGGATACGCCAATACTCGCACCGATTAAGGCCATAGCCTTGGTGCGATGCACTTCCTGCGTCAGATCAGCCAACAACGCCATCACCGGAGCCGCAATTGCCCCGGAACCTTGCACGGCACGACCAAAAATAACCCCGTAAATACTGGTGGAAAGCGCGGCAATCACGCTACCTAAACAAAACAGCAGCAACCCAAAAACAATAATTTTTTTTCGCCCGACTCGGTCAGACACCAAACCGAAAGGGATTTGCAACAAGGCTTGACTCATACCATAAATGCCAATCGCCAATCCGATCAACGACGGCGTAGAACCCACCATCTGCTCGGCAAATAGCGACATTACTGGCATAATCAAAAACAAACCCAACATCCGCAAAGCATAAATACTGGCTAAAGACCAGGTTGCCCGGCGTTCCGATGCCGTCATCGGGCTGGTAATATCCTGTACTTCTGTCAAGCACGCACTCCTTGAATGGCGTTTAGTAGGTTGTAAGAAACTTTTTAGAGCTTACACTCTCTTCATTATAACAATCTTTGTTAGCTTCTTGCCTTGGCATCTGCTTAACCCCAATAGGAATATCAAAATGACTGACATCCAATCCCCTACCCTGCCTAATCCCACTTTGCTTATTCCGGTTAATCCCGCCATTGAGAGTTATATGCGCGGCTTGCTTGGTAAAACCGATCATCCCATATTAACTGTAATGGAAAACTTAGCGCGAGAGCGTAACTTCCCCATCGTTGACCGCTTGGTCGGTGCTTTTCTTGAAACTCAAGCAAGATCTATCAATGCCAAGCGGATTTTTGAATTTGGTAGTGGATATGGATACTCTGCCTACTGGTTTGCAAAGGCGGTGGGCGAACAAGGACAAGTGATATGCACGGATGGCGATCCGCTCAATAAAGAGCAAGCCGAGCAATTTCTTAGCGAAGCTAATTTATGGGATAGAGTTGATTTCCACACTGGAATAGCACAAACCCTTTTTGCACAGACCGATGGGGTGTTCGACATCTGTTATAACGATGTCGATAAGGGCGATTATCCTGAAATCTGGCAGATAGCAAAAGACCGCATTCGCCCTGGCGGACTATACATTGCTGATAATGTGTTGTGGCATGGTCGCGTGGCTATGGTCGAGTTCGAAGATGTCGTACCAGGCTGGACAGAAGCTATTCGTGATCATAATGAGCAAATATTTGCCGATCCCGATTTTGATAGCTACATTAATCCTACCCGTGACGGCGTTATCGTTGCCCGTAAGAAGCTGTAGTTCTATTTGTTAACACGCGGCATGGCTTTTATCGACTTGAAGCTCACCAGTTTTTGCGCGTCTTCATCCCATAAGTTTAGCCAAAGCGATTGCATACTTTTCCGTAAAGTCAGCGGAGCGACTGCTTGCAATGCCGGTATTTCATTGAAACAACGTTGCAGATTGTAATTGGGGATATTGGCTCTGACGTGGTGGATATGATGCAAGCCAATATTGCCGACTATCCACTGCAATACCACAGGTAATTGATAGTACGAACTGCCTTCCAAACCAGAACGGGTCAAATCCCAACTGTCATTCCGTGACCAATACACATCTTCATATTGATGCTGAACATAAAACAACCACGTACCAATACTTGCCGCCAACAAGATAATCGGAAACTGCATCAAAAGATAATTTTGGAATCCTACCGTCAAACTCATCACCAGTATCAGTGTAGCAAGGGCGACATTGGTTAACATGACACTGTGATTTTCGCGCTTTTTAGCACCCGAACTGGGGAAGCGATGGACAATCACAAACAAGACAAGCGGCGTAATACTGAACAATACCAAGGGATTACGAAAAATCCGATAAGCAAAACGTTTAGGTCTGGGTGCAGCCAAATATTCTGCCACGGTTAATGTCCAAACATCACCTATTCCCCGATTATCCAAATCCCCAGAATTGGCATGATGAATGACATGGTTGCGCTGCCAATCTTCGTACGGTGTGAAAGTTAAAACCCCAGCAATATAGCCGAACAAGCGATTACCCAATCGCCAAGGCAAAAAAGCACCGTGACAGCAATCATGGAACAGCACGAACAGCCGCACTAAAAACGCCGATGCTGCTATTGATATTAATAAGGTTATCCAAATAGAAAAGCCTTGTACGACGGTATATATCATCAACGCCCATAAGCCAACATAAGGTATGAAGGTATTGGATATTTGGACTAACGCCTTGCGATAATCCGGTTGTGCGTAGATTGATAAAGCCTGGATCAGGTCTTTTCGATTAGGTTGGCTTTGTTCAGTGCTTGGTGACATGGCTTCGAGACTGCTAAATTTCTGTGACATTCGTAAAACCTGGAGTTGCGTGTACGTGGCTAGGCTTTATCGGGTGCAATGGCTGTCCAAAACGACGATTTAATCGCGTAATCTGCAAATTAACTATAAAAATCATGGTTAGCGTTATCCTATTCCTAAAATAAGTATAAAAACTGAAAACAGTTTTGTCTTAAAGTAATAGGCGGGAAATAAGCGGGGGAATTTCAGGCGGTATACTCAGGCACTATTCTGCCTTATTTAACAAGAATAGGAAATAATGAATTTAATATTTGTTACCGTTGCGCTATCGCTCGGTTGTTTTTTCTAAAAAACATCACTACGCTGAACGTATTAAGGTCAATTGTTACCCATAGTTGACCGTATTGGTTTATAACGCACACTGTTTTCAGTTACTTTTGTGCTTAATAGCTCTTAAGCTAAACCCAGTTACTTCGACAAACCCCTTTTAGGAAAATCACTCTATGAATAACCCGTTTACCAATATCCGCGCCCTTATTATCGACATGGACGGCGTGTTGTGGCATGGCAACCAAGCAATCGCAGGATTAACTGAGTTTTTTCAAACCTTGCGCGATAAAAACCTCCGTTTTATCCTGGCAACCAACAATGCCAGCCATACGCCGCAGCAGTATGTGCAAAAACTCGCCTGCATGGGTGTTACCGTTGATCTTAAAGAAGTGATGACCTCCGCAATGGCAACGGCGATGTATCTGGCTGAAATCATGGATCCCACCCAAACCCGTGTTTTTGTGGTGGGTGAAGACGGTGCGACCCAAGCGCTGCAAGAACAAGGCTTTATCCTAACCGGATTGTACGAAATCAATAGTGCAACCAGCACAGGCGCTGACGTGGTCGTCTGTGGTAAGGATCATTCGATAAGCTGGGATAAACTGGCGACGGCGACGCTTAATCTCCGTGCTGGCGCGAAGTTTTACGGCACTAATGGGGATAACACGTTGCCCACGGAACTCGGTTTGATACATGGTAATGGTGCAATTCTGGCGGCATTGCAAACCGCAAGCGGCGTTAGCCCGACGATTATCGGCAAGCCCGAACCTATCATGTACCAGCAAGCAATAAGCCGATTAGGTGCTGATTTAGCTGAAACCATCGCCATCGGCGATAAACTGGAAACCGACATTTTAGGTGCTGTACGCACTGGGATACGTAGCTTGATGGTATTGGGCGGGGTCTCGACAGAAGCCGACCTGAAAACATCGGAATACCAGCCGACGTGGGTTATGCAAGATATTCGCGCGGTAACAGAAGCGTTGAAGTTGCTGAACTAAATCAACTCAGTCGCCTGATACGCACACTATCTTCATGGACAGTTGGTTTTGCTAAGAACCTGTTCAATATCTACTGCGCCACCGCCATTTGCGGCTGGGCGGTACTCGAAATCCTCATTTACTTCAAGTAAACTCCGGTTGACGCGCACCAATCGCCCACAACTGGCTGCGGCTCGTGACGATCTTGAACACGTTCTAACCACGCGTAGCACCGGTTTGATTTGTGGGAATACGAAAAGCATCGTCCCAGCCTACTTATCTCGCTTAAAAAACGCCCAATGCTCTTGAGATGATGGCAAGCCCAACCTTGCTCCCACTTTCGTACAACAAAGTGTCCCAGCAACGCTGGCATAGCGCAATATCTCATCCCACGACATCTCTAGCGCCACTGCCGCCGCAAATGCGCCGTGAAAGGCATCGCCTGCACCCGTCGTATCGACGACATCAACAGGAAATGCGGGTAACGCCCCGCGAGTACTCCCCTGTTGCCAGATTAAACCTATATCACCCAGTGTTATTACCACATTGGACGATATTTCTGCCAGTTGGCTGAGAGCAATTTCAGTGTCATTGTGTAATTGTAAGGCAAATTTTTCTGAGCACACCAGATAATCGACCTTATCCATTAAGGCGAGAGTGCCTTCATGCACCGAACCTGCATCCAGCACCGTCGGGATGCCCTGTGCTTTCGCATATCTGGCAAGTGGTATAGAAATGTGTGGTTCATGACCATCGAACAAGATAACTTTAGTTTTAAGTGTGGAGCAATCCACCGCAGCTTCAGGTAACGCCTTAGTTTCACCTTTATAATTGATTAACACCCGTTTGCCGTCAGGTTTCACCAATACCATTGACTGCGGTGTTGGCGATGTCCCCCGCACGATTTTTTCTACATTGACTGAATGATCTATCAACTCTTGCTGGTGTATTTCACCATAAATATCACACCCTAAATAACCTACGAAAGCCGACTTTAAACCCAGTTTTGCAACCATTACCGCCGCATTTGCTGCTGGCCCACCGCCACAACTCAAAAAACTATCAGCAACCATTTTTTCATCTTCGCGGGGATGATGTGGCACAGAGTAAACGAGATCATACGAGGCGTGACCTACACAAAGAACATCAACTTCTATGGGATTTACGGTCATCACAAACAGTCCTAAGTTGTAAGTTACAAATATTCATCGACCATGGCTAATTCGCAAATAATTAAAACTTGTAAACCACCCTTGTCTTTTCGATTTTTTCCCACATTATGTAGGGAGACAAGGTAAAATTAAACCATCAAGCAAAATTAGCAGGAAAATAAAGTGTTTAGAGGAACAACCATACTCTCTGTTCGCCGTGGCGATAAGGTCGTCATCGGCGGTGACGGTCAAGTCACCATGGGTAATACCGTGATGAAAGGCAACGCGCGTAAGGTGCGCCGTCTTTACCATGACAAGGTCATCGCCGGATTTGCTGGCGCAACCGCCGATGCCTTTACCTTATTTGAACACTTTGAAGGCAAACTGGAAAAGCATAGGGGCAACCTGACCCGCGCCGCCGTAGAAATGGCTAAAGACTGGCGCACTGACCGTGCGTTACGCAAACTGGAAGCCCTGCTTACTATTGCCGATGCCAAAACCTCGCTCATTATTTCCGGAACCGGCGACGTTATCGAACCTGAGTTTGACTTGATGGCGATAGGCTCAGGTGGCTCGTTTGCCCAAGCCGCCGCACGGGCGTTATTGGAAAACACCGATCTTAGCGCACGCGAAATCGTCGAACGATCCTTAAGGATAGCCGCCGACATCTGCATTTACACCAACCATAATCTACGGATTGAAGAATTAGACACGGAACCCAACGAGTAAGCGCATGAACCCAATGACCCCTAAAGAAATAGTTAGCGAACTGGATAAACACATTGTTGGTCAGGCCGATGCCAAACGCTCTGTGGCTATCGCCCTCAGAAACCGCTGGCGCAGGCAACACGTTGACCCGTCCATGCGTGACGAAATCACGCCGAAAAATATCTTGTTGATAGGCCCAACGGGTGTAGGTAAAACTGAAATAGCCCGTCGTTTGGCGCGTTTGGCGAATGCTCCGTTCATTAAGATAGAAGCCACCAAGTTTACCGAAGTCGGCTATGTGGGCCGCGATGTCGAGTCGATAATCCGCGATCTTGCCGATACCGCAGTCAAAATGATGCGTATGTCGGAAATGGAAAAAGTCCAAACCCGCGCTTTTGATGCCGCCGAAGACCGAATCCTCGACATTCTGCTGCCCGAAGCGGATGGCGGCATGATGTCGGATACCGCACAGTCCACCCGCCAAAAGATGCGTAAAAAATTGCGTGAAGGCAATCTGGATGACAAGGAAATCGAGGTCGATGTCAACATGATGCCGATGGGCGTTGAGATTATGGCACCGCCGGGCATGGAAGAAATGACCAGCCAATTACAAGGCATGTTCCAGAACATGGGTTCTGGGCGCACCAAGCCCCGCAAGATGAAGATAGCGAAAGCCATGAAAGTCTTGCAGGAAGAAGAAGCCGCTAAACTGGTCAATGATGAAGACATTAAGGTTAAGGCCGTGGAAGCCGTCGAGCAAAACGGCATTGTCTTCCTGGACGAGATCGACAAAATCTGCAAGCGATCCGATCACGGCAGTGGCGGCGAAGTCTCGCGCGAAGGCGTACAGCGTGACTTATTGCCTATCGTAGAAGGCAGTATCGTCAGCACCAAATATGGTGTTATCAAGACCGACCACATCTTATTTATTGCTTCAGGCGCGTTTCACCTGACCAAGCCGTCTGACTTAATCCCGGAGCTGCAAGGCCGTTTCCCTATCCGCGTCGAACTCAGTGCCTTATCGGCAGACGATTTTGTCCGCATCCTGACCGAACCCAATGCCTCACTGACAGAACAATATGTCGCCTTGATGGCAACTGAGGGCGTTAACCTGAGCTTTTCCACAGATGGCATTAAGCGCATTGCCGAGATGGGCTGGCAGGTGAACGAAAAAACCGAAAACATCGGCGCACGGCGCTTGCATACCATTTTGGAACGCTTGCTAGAAGATATTTCCTACAATGCGCCAGACCTGATGGATAAATCCATCGTCATAGATGCGGCTTATGTAGACAATCATCTGGCGGAGTTTGTGGAAGATGAGGATTTGAGCCGCTATATCTTATAGTCGCCGTTATATTTTGTTTATGGAACACGTACTCATCATCCATGAAGTTGAAGACTATAAAGCCTGGAAAGCCGTATTTGATAACGCTGAGGCTATCAGAAAAAACGCAGGTGAATTGAGCTATCAGGTTTTAAAATACGACAATAACGCCAAAAAGATCGTCCATTTTTCTAAATGGACATCTATTGCTGATGCCAAAGCATTTTTTGAATCGGATAAGTTAGTTGAAATCAGGAAACAAGCCGGTGTGAAAGCACCTGAATTTGTGTATTTGGAGTTGTTGGAAGAGGGTATGTTGTAAACACTATCCCCAACCGAACAAATTTTAGCCTAGTTGAGGATAAAGTAGCCCAACGCTTCGAAGTTATAATTGTTGGGGATAAGCATACTCACCCGTGTTCATGTTTTCTAAAGCGATCACCCTAGCAATGGCAACGGAAATCAAACTCATCCAATCCGATAATCTGATCTCAATCATCCCCATCATCCAACAACTTAACCCTTCTCTCTCCGAGACCACGCTTAAAACTCGGCTTGAGGAAATGGTTGTCCAAGGCTATCAATGCGCTGGATTGTATCTTGCCGACCGTCTAATTGGCATTTGCGGGTTTTGGATGATGACCAAATTCTACGTCGGCAAACATATCGAGCCGGATAATGTCTTTATCTTGCCTAAATACCGCCGCCTAGGTTTTGGCAAACAGTTATTGGAATGGGTGCAAGAATACGGCAAATCACAAGGCTGTATCGCCAGCGAACTCAACTGTTATGTCAGCAATGAAACGGGCAATACCTTTTGGGAGCAGGAAGGCTTTGAGAAAATCGGTTATCATTACCAGAAACCGCTTGAATAGCCTTGAAAACTAAAGCCAAAAAATGCGCTTAAAAATTGAGCCCTGCAACACCTTGCCCACCGACATCAAGCTGCATCAAGTTTCCGGCATCCTTGAAATCCACTTTGATAATGGTGAAGCCTTCAACTTGCCCTGCGAATACCTGCGGGTTTATACGCCGTCGGCAGAAGCACTAGGTCATGGGGCTGGGCAGGAAATCCTCCAGGTCGATAAAGAAAATGTTACGATTAACGAAATCAAGCCCATCGGCAATTACGCCGTCGCATTTGTTTTTAGCGATGAGCATAACACAGGCATTTACAGTTGGGATCTGCTTTATAAGCTGGGATCGGAATATCCAACTCTTTGGGCAGATTATCTGCACAGGCTTGAACTGGCAGGACATCAACGCAAACCTACAGACAACACGGTATCGCCATGATAGAAAACAGCAGGACAGAAAACACCACCCATTTCGGCTTTAAACGCGTCGCAGCCGAAGAAAAAGCCAGTATGGTGCGCGGCGTATTTGATTCGGTTGCGGAACATTACGACATCATGAATGATCTGATGTCGATGGGCGTACACCGCATCTGGAAACGGATTGCCGTGCAATTGAGCAACGTCCGCAAAGGCGAGCAAGTGCTTGACCTAGCTGGCGGCACGGGCGACCTCACCACCTTATTTGAAAAACGGGTTGGTGAAGAAGGCAATGTTGTCCTGGCCGACATTAACGCCCAAATGTTACGCACGGGCCGTAACCGCTTGATCGACCGTGGCCTGATCGGCAATGTGCAATACACCCAAGTGAATGCCGAATGTCTGCCGTTTGCCGATGACTCCTTCGATTGCGTGTGCATTGCGTTTGGCTTGCGCAACGTAACCGACAAGGATGCGGCTTTGAACTCCATGTACCGGGTTTTAAAACCTGGCGGTCGTGCCATTGTGCTGGAATTCTCCCACCCTATCGACCCGATTACCGAGAAAGTTTACGATTTTTACTCGTTTAATCTATTGCCAAAAATTGGCAAATGGGTCGCAAAAGATGAAGAAAGTTACCGCTATCTGGCCGAATCCATCCGTATGCACCCCAAACAGGATGAACTGAAAACCATGATGCAAACGGCAGGCTTTGAGCGGTGTGAATACTTTAATATGACGCAGGGGATTGTGGCGGTGCATCGAGGATATAAACTCTAAATTTTACAAGTGCATATCAAAGAACGCCCGTCATGTAATATCATGAGAGATAAATGGTTAAATTGAGGTTTAATAAGTCATGAACACCATCAACCAGTTACGTTTCGCTGTCAGTGACCGCATTAATGATGTGGAAGTCAGTCTGTCGCACGTTTCTTTAGGGCTGTTGGGCGAATTCCAAAAGGATGTGGCCGATTTTTTAAAAGGAACTAGCCGTGAAGTTGATCTAGGTAAGATTTCGGTGTCTTTAGAAGACGGTTCGCTTGCATTGGTGGCAAGTGGCTTGCTCGCAGCAAGTACACTTTGGACTGATGTCGAGCATTTGAAATCAGCAGATACCCTAAATTTGATTGACTCAAAACGGGCTAGCGTGGTGGAACGCTGGCAAACAACCGCCTTAAAAAACTCCAATAGGCGATATTTGGTTGCAGACCCATCAGGTCAAGTTTCGTTTTTGGTGGATTCAACAAGCAATTACCGCAAACAGGAAGATGCTTGGACGCATGTAGAAAAATATCTGTATGGCACCGTGGTTGACCTTGGCGGTAGTTCTAAAGCCAATGTTCACCTTAAATTGGAAAGCGGTGGAGTATTGACCATTGCTTCCACTCAGGATTTGTTGGCACAAGAAGAACAGAACCGCTTATATCGACCTGCCTTACTGCATGTCACAGCAGAAGAGAATCTATTGACCGGAGAGTTGCAAAATTTGAGCCTGCTAGCGTTTGAGGCGCATAAGCCCATTTTTGACGAAGATGAATTTAACCGCATGGTAGAACGAGGAAGTAAGGCATGGATGGATGTTCCTGATGCAACAGCTTGGTTGGAAACACTGCGAGGTGTACAAGCATGACAGTATCTGTTTTATTGGACACTAGCTTTCTGATTTCCTTGGTTGACCGTAATAGACCAAATCATGAAGTTGCGGCGCGTTACTACAAGCTGTCACTTGAACAGCAGCACCCCCTATATTTCTCAGCCATCGTAGCGGCAGAGTTTGCTATAAAGCAACCGATTACAGATTTACCTCTCAAAAATTTTCGAGCTATCCCATTCAACATACCGCATTCAATAGAAGCTGCGCGGTTATGGAATTTGTTGGGCAAGCATGATAGCAGCGATAATCGAGCGGTTGTTCGTGATGACGTAAAGCTCATGGCACAAGCTTCTCATGAGGCCATCCCATTCATTCTTACCGAAGATGCCGCTACTCTTTACAAATATTGCGAACGTCTGCGGGTTTCTGGTGGCTCGAATATTAGGGCAATAAAATTGGTTGACAGTTTTAACCCCAGCGCATTCCGTTTGGATGGTCAAAAAGACGTACCATTCGAATAGTAAGTATTCTTCATTACATGCTCATAAAACCCCTCCTAATCGCCACCCTAGAAACCGCTCTCAATCGGTACCTGGCACTGGATAACAACAAAGAAGATTTGCTTATCCCATTAAAAGGCAAAATCATCGCACTGACTATTCAGCCCTTTAATGAAACTCTTTATCTTTGCCCAGCCAGCGATTCCATCCAGATAATCGACCAAATTACTGGCCAGCCTGATACAACCATCAGTGGTTCGGTATGGGCATTAGGGTTGATGGGCATAAGTGCCAACCCGATGCGTTCGGTGTTTTCTGGCGAGATTAAAATCGAGGGCGACGTCCAGACCGGAAAGCAATTTCAGGCGGTGTTCAAAAAATTGGATATTGACCTTGAAGGCTTGCTTGCCCAATACGCAGGGGACGACTTGGCAAGCCGTATCAGCCAATTCTTTCGCTCTGGACAAGAGTGGGGCAAAGAAACCATCGAGACATTCAAACTCAACACCGCCGAATTTCTGCAAGAAGAAACCCGCGATTTACCCGCCAAACCGGAAGTCGATATTTTTTATCAACAAGTTGACGAGCTACGAAACGCTTCTGACCGCGTGGAAAGTAGGATTGAACGGTTGGAAAAACTTCTATAAGTTTACCGAAAATCGTTTATGCAATTATACGAAGGCATTATTAAATCGTGGAAAATAGATAAAGGTTTTGGTTTTATCCAACCTAATGGCGGAGGAAAAGATATATTTATTCACATTCGTGATTTAAAGCATTCAAATTATCAACCCCAAACAGGAGATAATGTTTGCTTTAAGGTTGTTGCTGATAAGGATGGCAAAATAAGAGCTTACGATGCTTTTATAAAAGGGCAAGAAATAACCCGTCAGCAAATTAGAACAAAGAGCTTTGATAAAAATCAGCCTAAAACTCATGTAAAACGGGAAGATCGGTTAGGAATGAAGGCGATATTGCTAATAGCGGCTCTTCCATTTGTAGCTTCTACTCTTCTTATTCAACAAAAACAAATCTTTTATCCATTTTTTGTTTATCTTCTCATGAGTTTACTAACATTCTTTGTTTACGCTGTCGATAAAACTAAGGCACATAAGAATGAATGGCGAACTCCAGAACAAACGATGCATCTATTTGAATTACTGGGTGGCTGGCCTGGCGCTTTAATCACTCAGCGCGTTATTCGGCATAAAAATAAAAAAACATCTTTTCAAGTAATTTTTTGGCTCATTGTCATTATCCATATATTGGTTTGGCTTGATGTATTGTTTTTTAATAGTAACGGCATCGCGGCTATTCTAGCTGTTTTATGCAAGTCTAATAATATCTGTAGATACTATTAATATTGACTAATGCTTTTCATCAGCACCAACTAACAATAAAGGTCAACCGTGTTCTATCCGAGAATCATATTTCGCCTCATCCACATCAACTGGGTGCTGGTTTCCCACGGCCTGGATGAAATCGTTTTTAAAACGCATTTGTTCCGCCCAGTACGCTATTTTGCGGTGCTTTCCCCTGGTTATTGGCTTAAGCCCAAAACCGAACCTCGCGCGGTAAGGATCAGGCGGGCTTTGGAAGATCTTGGTCCTATCTATGTAAAATTCGGTCAAGCCTTATCGACACGGAAGGACTTGCTGCCAGAAGATATTGCCGACGAACTGGTCAAGCTACAGGATAGGGTTCCCCCGTTCGCAGCCGAAACCGCCCGTAAAATCATTGAATCTGAGCTGGGCATGAGTATTTCCCAGGCATTTGCCAAGTTTGAGTCCGAACCGATGGCATCGGCTTCGGTCGCGCAAGTCCATGCTGCTGAATTACATAACGGTAAACAAGTTATCGTCAAAGTATTACGCCCAGATATAGAAGAAGGCATACAATCCGACATTGGTTTACTGTACGAATTGGCACGGATTGCAGAAAAGTTTTGGGCAGATGCAAGGCGGTTGCGGCCTATGGAAGTGGTTGCGGAATTTGAACGCAGTACGTTAGATGAACTTGACCTACTCCGTGAAGCTGCCAACGCGGCTAAACTCCGCCGTAATTTTGAGAATTCAGACATTCTTTATGTGCCTGAAATATATTGGGATTTTTCCCGTCGCAAGATTATGGTCATGGAGCGGATTCATGGCATCCCCATCGGCGAAATCGAGCGATTGAGGAAAGAAGGCGCGGATTTCAAATTATTGGCAGAACGCGGCGTGGAGATATTCTTTACCCAGGTGTTCAGGGACAATTTTTTCCATGCCGACATGCACCCAGGCAATATTTTTGTCGAGTTGCCAGCCAAATATATCGCAGTCGATTTCGGCATTGTCGGTTCTTTGTCACTGACTGACCAGCATTATCTGGCGGAAAACTTCCTGGCATTCTTCAACCGAGATTACCGGAAAGTCGCGCAAATGCACGTCGAATCCGGCTGGGTTGGCAGTTCCACCCGGATTGAGGAATTTGAATCCGCAATCCGTAGCGTCTGTGAGCCGATTTTTGAAAAGCCGCTGAAAGACATCAGCTTCGGGCAATTGTTGCTGCGGCTGTTCCAAACCGCCCGTCGTTTTGACATGCACGTACAACCGCAACTGGTTTTGCTGCAAAAGACTTTGCTCAATATCGAAGGTTTAGGGCGGCAGCTTTATCCTGATTTGGATTTGTGGCAAACCGCCAAGCCCTTCTTGGAAAAATGGTTTAAGGAACGGATGAGTCCGAAAGCTAAAATCACCAAGTTATTCAAACAATTTCCCGAAGTCGCCGAACACTTCCCAGAAATCCCCACCTTGCTGTTTAAAACCTTGGATAATGCCGCCAATGCCCAGAAACGGGCAGAAAACCAGCAACGTGAATTGGTGCTACTCCGCCAACAAATGGAAATGCAGCACCGTAATACCTTATGGTCTATTTACATTGGTGCTATTTTGATTAGTTTGGCGATTTTAATGCGCTAGGAAAGTTAGATCTAGTTGTCAATCCGTTAAAATATTAGTCGGCATCTTGTTGGAATTCCTTATTTACCCGCAAACCACAATACCGCTATTACTATAAAATAGCCTTATTTTGTAGTACATTAGCAGCATTAGAACGCAACAAAACCAATCATTATTAATCAATGAGGAACGATCATGGTATCTCTTAACCCCCCTGTCTGCGATTTTGGCGTGCAAGCACCGGATTTCAACCTACTTGGTGTTGACGGCAAAACCTGGACTTTACAGGATTGTATGGGTAGGAACGGCTTGTTGGTCATGTTTATCTGCAACCATTGCCCTTATGTAAAAGCCGTGCATGGACGTATCCTCCGTGATGCCCTTGAATTAAAGGGCTATGGCATTGAATCGGTTGCGATAATGTCCAATGACACAGTCAACTATCCTGAAGATTCTTATGAAAATATGAAACTTATCTCGGCGGAATACAATTACCCGTTTCCTTATTTAATAGATGAAACCCAGGAAGTCGCTAAAGCTTATGGCGCAGTTTGCACCCCCGATTTCTTTGGATATAACGCAGATTTTGAATTGCAATACCGTGGTCGTCTGGATGCCAGCCGCAAAGATACCGCACCCGATGGCACGCGGCGTGACCTGTTTGAAGCCATGAAACTGGTTGCTCATTCCGGTCATGGCCCACAAGATCAAATCGCAAGTCTCGGCTGCTCAATCAAATGGAAAGAAGACGCAAACCAATAACACTTTAACAACACAAAAACGAGAGTAAGAAATATGTCGATAAAAAGAATGGTTGACCTGGATTTGTCCGGCAAGCGGGTATTGATCCGTCAAGACCTGAACGTGCCTGTCAAAAACGGTAAAGTGACTAGCGATATTCGCATCCAGGCCAGCGTGCCAACCATTGAAAAAGCCTTGGCAGCGGGTGCTGCTGTGATGGTGATGTCCCATTTAGGTCGTCCGGTTGAAGGACAGTTTGATGAAGAATCTTCATTGAAACCCGTCGCTGAACGTCTGTCCAGCTTGCTGGGCAAACCTGTTCGTCTCGAACGCGACTGGCTGGACGGCATTACTGTCAATCCAGGTGAAGTCGTGTTGTGCGAAAACGTACGCTTTAATGTTGGCGAAGAAAAAAACAGCGATGAGTTAGGCAAAAAAATGGCCGCTTTATGTGATGTGTTTGTTATGGATGCTTTCGGAACTGCACACCGAGCACAAGCATCCACGCACAGCGTCGCCAAATTTGCCCCTATTGCATGTGCTGGCCCTTTGCTTGGCAACGAACTCGATGCTTTAGGTAAGGCGCTGGAAACTCCAACCAAACCGCTGGTTGCAATTGTCGGAGGCTCTAAGGTCAGCACTAAATTGACAGTGCTTAAATCCTTGTCAGAAAAGGTCGATCAGCTCATTGTCGGCGGCGGAATTGCCAACACTTTTATCGCAGCAATGGGTTTTCCAGTCGGAAAGTCGCTTTACGAACCCGACTTGATTGAAGAAGCCAAGCGTTTGATAGCCGCTGCAAAAAGTGCTGGTTCTGATATCCCCATCCCTACCGATGTCGTCTGTGCAAAAGAATTTTCGGAAAATGCGGTGGCTACTGTTAAACAAGTTGCCGACGTTGAAGCCGATGATTTGATACTCGACATCGGCCCCGATACTGCCAAGCAGTATGCTGACATCCTGAAATCTGCCGGAACGATAGTCTGGAACGGCCCAGTCGGCGTATTTGAAATCGACCAATTCGGCAACGGCACTAAAACCTTATCGATGGCGATTGCTGAAAGCCCTGCATTTTCAATTGCAGGCGGCGGTGATACCCTTGCCGCTATCGACAAATATGACATTGAGGATAAGGTGTCTTATACCTCGACCGGTGGCGGGGCATTTCTCGAATTCCTGGAAGGCAAGGAGTTGCCGGCGGTTGCCATATTAGAATCGAGAAGTTAGCAGTATAATCAATAAAATACGGTTTTTATTTAAAGCTACTCCTAACAAACCGTTGTTTTTTAGTTGATTTAATGATAAACGTGTTAGATTAGAACCAACTGACCATAGCTATGGTCTTAGCATCATTACCCAAAATATAAGGAAACAAAATGGCAAGAGTCACTATCGAAGATTGTTTAGAACATGTAGAAAACCGTTTTAAATTGGTTTTACTGGCAGGCACAAGGGCGCGCCAGTTAAGTCATGGTGCAACCGAATTTTTGCCGCGCAACAAGGATAAAGACACCGTGCTTGCCTTACGCGAAATTGCAGAAGGTCATGTTACTGAAGCAAACATCAATCTACTGCACCGTACTGGTGAAGTAATCGATAAGCCCCCTATGTTCTAAATGTAACCATGCTAGAAGTCGCTGACACTATCGAACTTGAACGCCCCCAGGACAAACTGGTACGGCGCTTGTGTTCGACATTGTCCGACTATCTGGACAAAGCCCAGATTGACGATTGTGTTCGCGCCTACGAATTTGGTGCAAAAGCCCACTCCGGTCAATTTCGCAAAAGCGGCGAAGCTTATATCTGCCATCCGGTCGCAGTTGCTATCAGCCTTGCTGAAATGCGGATGGATGCAAACGGCATTATGGCGGCTATCTTGCATGATGTCATCGAAGACACAGGGGTAAGTAAAAAAGAAATAGCAAAAATCTTTAACCCTGAAGTTGCTGAATTGGTCGATGCCGTCACCAAGCTGACTAAGATCGACAGCAAATCCCACGCCGAAACGCAGGCCGAAAATGTCCGCAAAATGTTCCTGGCAATGGGCAAAGATTTGCGCGTTATCATGGTCAAGCTTGCTGACCGGCTGCATAACATGCAAACCCTAGGGGCGATGCCAGCCGAAACCAAACGTCGTATCGCCAAGGAAACCCTGGATATTTACGCCCCGATTGCCAATCGGCTGGGTATGAACAACATCCGACATAAACTGGAAGCATTGAGCTTTCAGGCGATGTATCCACGGCGCTATAACATCCTAGAAAATGCCCTAAAAAAAGCCCGTGGTAACCGTCGTAAAGTTATTGATGTTATCGAAAGCACGTTAAAAAGCCGCATTTCACAAGACAGTTTAAGCTGTGACGTATCGGGTCGAGAAAAAAATCTCTACAGCATTTATCAAAAAATGCTGCACAAAAAAGTTTCCCTTACCGATGTTTTTGATGTCTATGCGTTCCGTATTTTCTGTAATACCGTCGATGATTGCTACCGCATTCTAGGTATCGTTCATAACCTGTATAAACCGATACCAGGTAAATTCAAGGATTATATTGCCCTACCCAAAGCCAATGGTTATCAGTCTTTACACACCATCTTGATCGGACCTTATGGCTTTCCTATCGAAATTCAGATTAGGACGCACGAAATGCACCGCATGGCGGAATCCGGTATTGCAGCGCACTGGCTGTACAAATCTGATGATGACAAAAATGATAAGTTTCAAGACCGTGCTAACGAATGGCTGCGCGATTTACTGGAACTCCAGCAAACGGCTGGCGATTCTCTGGAGTTCATCGACAACTTAAAGATCGACCTGTTCCCGCAGGAAGTTTTCGTGTTTACGCCCAAAGGCGAGATTATCAAAATGCCTAGAGGCGCAAGCATTATTGATTTTGCTTACGCTGTGCATACGGATATTGGTAATGCTTGTGTTTCTGCCAGAGTTGATCGAAAACTGGTGCCATTGCAAACCAAACTCGAAAATGGGGTGACGGTGGAAGTTATTACCGCAATTTGGGCACGGCCAAATCCGCTGTGGCTTAATTATGTCACCACCGCCAAGGCGCGGTCTGGCATTCGTAATTATCTGAAAAATTTCAAACAACAAGAAGCCATCAGCTTAGGTCGTAACCTATTAGATAAAGAGTTGCAAGCCATGAACGTGCAGCTTGAAAATATCGACAAGTCTCGAATTAACGCTTTACTCAAAATTAGCGACAAACAGACCTTGAATGAATTGCTAGAAGATATTGGCTTAGGCAATAAAATGCCATTCTTGATTGCCAAACGACTGACCCAGTCTGATGTAAACGCGGCGGTACGCCTGGAAGATAACGATCAAATCCAGAGATCACCCTTGGTTATCAAAGGTACGGAAGGTATGGTAATAACCTTGGCAAAATGTTGCCGTCCTATTCCTGGCGATTCCATTATTGGTTTTTTTAATCCTGGCAAAGGCATCGTCGTGCATCATCACGAATGCCGCAATAGCAATGAAGTAAGGAAAAAACAAACCAGTTGGTTAGATGTGGAATGGAGTCAAGATGCAACAGGCGAATTTCCGGCTGAACTTCGGCTTGAAGTCCTAAATCAGCGCGGATCGCTGGCAACTGTGGCATCCACAATCTCAGAACATGATTCCAATATTGAAAATGTCACCGTAATCGAGCAAGATTCCCGCCTTTCCGTCGATTTAATCACCGTCAGCGTAAAAGATCGTGTTCATCTTGCTAAAATCATGCGGAAGCTGAAAGAACTGCCGATTGTGATAAAAATTACACGGGTAAAAGCGTAACCTAAATCCTTCTATGCTTACGTGTCTGCTACTTAATCGACATACCCGCCACCCTAGTGCCACGCTAACATGACTAAAACCATCATCAATACCGAACTAGCTCCCCAAGCCATAGGTACGTATTCTCAAGCAATTAAAGTTAATGATACGGTTTATTTATCAGGGCAAATTCCTTTAGTACCTGAAACAATGGTGTTGATTGAAGGTGATATTTCCGCGCAAATTACCCAAGTTTTCAACAACTTGAATTCCGTTGCAGAAGCCGCCGGTGGCAATCTATCCGATATTGTAAAACTGAATGTTTTTTTGGTGGATTTAGCGCATTTCCCCATCGTCAATGAGATCATGGGGGGCTTTTTTCAAGCACCTTACCCGGCGCGTGCCGCCGTTGGCGTTGCTGCTTTACCCAAAGCTGCACAGGTGGAAATGGATGCTATCATGGTACTCAATCAGCAAGATTTTTCAAACTGATAAAATATAACGTCCGTTCAAACATTATTCTTGCAAGAATCTGGTAGCCGATCATGAATGTGCCGGACACTCTTAGGCAATCCGTTACAACCTTGACGGGAATAGGCAGCCGAACTGCGGCTAACCTGGAAAAACTTGGAATAACAATTATCCAAGACCTGTTGTTTCACCTGCCCATCCGTTACGAAGACCGGACCCGCACTTACCCAATAGCTAAACTTTCGGCTGGAATGTCTGCACTCATCAGCGGTAAGGTTGAATTTATAGATGTGCTACCACGAGGCCGCAAAAACCTAATCTGCCGGATTAACGATGGCACGGGCTTTATCGACCTACGGTTTTTCCATTTTACCGCCCAGCAACACAATACGCTCAAGCCGGGAGCAGCGATTAGTTGCTTTGGGGAAGTCAGGTTTGGCTATGCTGGATTGGAAATGGTTCATCCTGAATACACGGTCATTTCATCACCTAACAAGGCAATCACTGAATCCCATTTAACCCCTGTATACCCATTAACAGAAGGGCTTAACCAGAATGTTGTCAGAAAAGCAGTCAAGCAAGCACTAGCCATTTGCGATGATAAAGCCCAAGCGTTAAGGGACTGGCTTCCCGATGTCGTCCTTAAGCAGCACCATTACCCGTCATTAGCGGGAGCGATTAAGACCTTACATGCGCCAGATGCAACAATAACCACCGAAGCCCTGCAAAACGGCAGCGTCCCCGCACTTAAACGGTTGGCATTTGAAGAGCTGTTAGCTCATCATCTAAGCCTCAAACTCTCAAAACATAAGGCAAAAGCCTGGCAAGCGCCTCTTTTTGCTACCGACTCCGTTGCCACAAAACCATTCATTGACGCATTGCCTTTCAAATTGACCGAAGCCCAACTTAGGGTAATGGTAGAAATTACAGCAGATTGCACACAGCCCCATCCTATGATGCGCTTGGTGCAAGGCGATGTTGGTTCCGGTAAAACCATAGTCGCCGCTTATGCAGCCTTGCTGGCTTTGGCTGCTGATTATCAGGTCGCCGTCATGGCCCCAACAGAATTACTGGCAGAGCAGCATTACCGCAATTTCAGTGCATGGTTTAACGATTTCAGTACCCAAATCGTTCTGCTCACTGGGCAAGTAAAAGGCAATCCACGCAAAGAAATTTTACTGACGTTGGAAAATGGCTCGGCAGGCATCATCATCGGCACCCATGCCTTATTTCAGGACGAGGTATTTTTCCATCGCTTAGGCTTAATCATCATCGACGAACAGCACCGTTTCGGTGTGCATCAACGACTGGCATTAAGGGCTAAAGGTCAGCAAGGTAGTATCAGACCGCATCAATTGGTGATGACTGCCACGCCTATCCCGCGTACCTTAGCGATGTTGCAGTATTCCGATCTGGACATTTCTATCATTGATGAACTACCCCCCGGCAGGAAGCCAGTCACCACCAGCGTGATTCCGGGAGAACGACGCAACGAGGTCATTAGCCGGATCAATAACTGGATAGACAGCAAAAAGCAGGCCTATTGGGTGTGTACGCTGATCGAAGAATCGGAAATGCTCCAATGCGAAGCCGCCGAAAAAACGGCACAAAAATTAACGGCGGCCTTGCCTGACGTACGTATCGCACTCTTACATGGACGGCTGAAAGCATCAGAAAAAGAATCTATCATGCTGGCTTTCAAAAACCATGAAATTGACCTGTTAGTCGCCACCACCGTCATAGAAGTGGGCGTTGATGTGCCTAACGCCAGCTTGATGATAATCGAAAATCCCGAACGACTAGGCTTGTCACAACTGCACCAATTACGGGGACGAGTAGGGCGAGGCAATGACGACAGTTTTTGCCTGCTAATGTACCAATCGCCCTTGTCCGATAATGCCCGTCAGCGATTAGGTATCCTGCGGGACAGCAACGACGGCTTCTTGATCGCCGAAAAGGATTTGCAGTTACGTGGCCCAGGTGAGGTCATGGGTACCCGCCAGACTGGACAAGTGAATTTTAGGGTTGCCGATTTGGTCAGGGATGCCGATTTGCTGGATAATATCCCGACCATCGCCGATTCTCTTTTTGTTGATATGCCCGAAGCCATAGTGCCATTAATTGACCGCTGGTTAGGCCACAATCCCGATTATTCCGAGGTTTAAACCCCATTGACCACCAAAAGTATTTTGTTCGACCATGAACCCGATTGGCATGAACACAGACGAGGCAGCCATCACACCCTGCCCGAATCCGTCCAGTCCTGGACTTACGAAGCCGGTTCGTTGACCCAGCGACTACGCGACTATTATGGCAACACTATCACCGTGAACATCCTTTTCCACCAGTGGCGCACACCGTTCTTGAGTGAGCGCAGGCAACTCCATTTGCCGTTATCCCGATACTGCTTGATCCGCGAAGTTGCGTTACAGTTAAAAGGTAAACCATTGCTGCTGGCAAGAACCATTATTCCTGAAGAAACCATCAAGGTCGCCCACCGCAACCTCGCGCATTTAGGTACTCGTCCATTAGGTGAAGTGATTTTTTCGTATCCTGATTTGGAAAGGGTAACGATGGATTTAACTTCAATAAGCCCAACTGATTGGACGGCACAAACACAAAAAAAAGCACACATCAACCAAAATATCTGGGGACGACGAACCGTCTACGCCATCCAAAAGCGACCTATGTTAGTGAGTGAATTTTTTCTGCCGGAAATATTGGCACATTAGCTAATGCGGAATCCATTAGTCGTACATACCAAGTGAAGAAAGATAAAAACGGCATCCGACTAATGTATCAGTCAGATATATAAGCGGTGGTGAATATCGCGCTGACGTGTTATTTTTCGATTATCACAATGGCATGTACGGCAATGCCTTCTTTGCGGCCTTCAAAACCCAGTTTTTCGGTGGTGGTGGCTTTTACGTTGACCTGGTTGATTTCGACTTGCAAATCAGCCGCAATATTCCCGCACATGTCGGCGATATATGGTGCCATTTTGGGGGCTTGGGCGACTATCGTAATGTCCGCGTTACCTAGGCTGTAGCCTTGTTCTTGGACGATGCTATAGACATGCCGCAATAACACACGGCTATCCGCACCCTTGAATTCAGGATCGGTATCAGGAAAATGTTTACCAATATCACCCAATGCCGCCGCACCCAGCAACGCATCGCAAAGCGCGTGCAGCACCACATCACCGTCTGAATGCGCTTCCAAGCCTTGTTCGTAAGGTATTGTTACGCCGCCTAAAATGATATGCTCGCCATCGTTAAAGCGGTGTACATCGTAACCTTGACCTACTCGTATCACTGTTGCTCCATATAAAATTGCGCTAATGCTAAGTCTTCAGGTCGGGTGATTTTGATATTGTCTGGACGACCTTCGACGATTTTCGGGGTAAATCCCATTAACTCCAATGCGCTGGCTTCGTCGGTGACTCTAAGGTTGCCAGCGGTATCTTCCAGTGCAGATTTTAACATCCCGTAACGGAACATTTGTGGCGTTAACGCCTTCCATATTGTGCGTCTATCTAAGGTATCAAGAATGTTCCCATCCTGAACGCTTTTTAAAGTATCGTGCGAAGATAGCGCCAAAATACCGCCAACATCATCATTAATCAGCGTATCAATCAATAACCGAATGTCGCTGGCAGTCAGGCAAGGCCGCGCGGCATCATGTACCAGCACCCAATCGTCATCGTTAGCTTGATCGCGTATCGACTTTAAACCCGACAACACCGAATCCGCCCTCTCCTTTCCGCCCGGTGCAGTGATGATAAGCTCATGATTAGCAATGCCAAGTTCAGGCCAGTAAGGGTCTTCGACCGAAATGGCAACCGCAATTTTGGAAAAAACATCCGCTTGCAGTAAACGACCTAAGGTCTGCTCAATGACCATAAACCCAGCCAATTCCAGGTATTGTTTCGGTCTGTCGGCGTTCATTCGTTTGCCTACGCCAGCGGCGGGTACGACTGCCCAGAATTTTATAGTTTGGTTCATTATGATATTTTTTAAGGCACTGTTAAACAAGTCCTTCGGCAAGGCGCTCCTGAGCGAAGCCGAAGGACTCAGGACGAGAGGTATCGGGTTGATTCCGTTAGTCCTGAGCCTGTCGAAGGACTTTTAATAATTCCTACACAAAATCAAACAATCACCCCATCTTCCATGTGCAATACCCTGCCCATTTTTCCTGCCAGTTCGTGATCGTGGGTGACGATGAGGAAGCTGACATTCAGCTCCTGATTCAATTCCAACATCAACTGAAAGACATCTTCGGCGGTTTTGCTGTCTAGGTTTCCGGTCGGCTCGTCGGCCAAAACCACGCTCGGTTTATTGATTAACGCCCGGGCGACTGCTGCCCGCTGCCGCTCACCACCGGATATTTCGCCGGGTTTGTGTTCAACTCGATGACCTAGACCAACCCGTTGCAAAAGTTTTGTCGCATGATGCCGAGCTTCTTCAACCGAGTGACCGCCAATCAATAAAGGCATAGCGACATTTTCCAGCACGGTGAACTCGCCTAATAGATGGTGGAATTGGTAGATAAAACCCAGGGAACGGTTTCTTAAGCTGGCTAATTGTTTACCGCTGACATCATTCAAGTCGATACCATCCAGTAATACTTTACCGCCTGTAGGCTTCTCAAGTCCGCCCAATAAATGCAATAAGGTGCTTTTACCAGAACCTGATGCGCCCATGATGGCGACACATTCGCCCTTATTGATGTTGAAATTAACGCCTTTCAATACCTCGACATCCAGACCGCCCTGGGCATAGCGCATAGTCAGGTTTTCGCACTGCAAAATACTGGCGTTATTCATAGCGCAACACTTCCGCAGGGTTGATTTTTGAGGCTTGCCACGCGGGGTAAATGGTCGCAAGCAAAGATAATACAAAAGCAACTCCAGCTATCATGTAAACATCAGACCAGATCAGTTTTGAAGGTAAGTCACTGATGTAATAGACATCTGCGGGTAAAAAGCGGGTTTTAAATAATTTCTCCAAGTCGCTGACGATATGCCCAGCATTGAGTGCGAGCAAAATCCCGCCTATCGCTCCTAAGATTGTGCCAACCACACCGATTATCGTACCTAACACCATAAATATGCCCATCACCGAGCCTGATGTCAGCCCCTGTGTCTTAAGGATGGCAATGTCGCCGCGCTTATCGGTGACCACCATCACCAACGTGGAGACGATATTGAAGGCTGCAACAGCGACGATTAGCAGCAAAATGATGAACATGACCATTTTTTCGGTCTTGATAGCCTTGAAGAAATTTTCGTGCGCCATTGTCCAGTCGCTGACCAGATACTCGTCAGACAACTGCGAACTCAGCGTTTGGGTTATTTTGGGGGCGTTGAACACGTCATCCAGCTTTATCCGCAAGCCGGAAACCGCCGACTCCAGCCTGAATAGCTTGGCTGCATCGTCGATATGGATGAGTGCCATGTTGCGATCATACTCGTACATGCCAACCTTGAAAATACCCACAACGGTAAACCGACGCATCCTGGGAACGATACCCGCTGGGGTGGAATTGACCTGTGGACTGATGATAGTGATCTTGTCACCCATGAAAGTGCCGAGGTATTTAGCCAATTCTGCACCTAAAATAATGCCGTATTCACCTGGCACTAGAGCAGCCAGCTTGCCCTCAACCATGCGATTACCCACCTCCGACACCTTGGGTTCGTTTTCTGGCATTACGCCATTGAGCATGGTGCCGCTCACGCGGCGGTCAGCATTTATCATGACCTGACCGCTAATGAACGGTGCTGAACCCTGAATGTGCGGCTGATTTTTGATGCGATTTTCAGCTTCCGGCCAGTTTTCTAACTGTCCGTATTTGCCCGTCAAGGTCGCGTGGGATGTCATACCAAGAATACGTTCCCGCAATTCCGCTTCAAAGCCGTTCATCACCGACAGTACGGTAATCAGTGCTGTCACACCCAGCGCGATGCCCATGACGGAGGTTAAAGTAATGAAGGAAATGAATTGGGTGCGGCGTTTTGCCCTCGTGTAGCGCAGGCCAATGTAAAAAATTAGGGGTTTAAACATGAAGAACTTAAGTTAATGAAAGATCAGGATTTTTTGCAGTTGGGGCAATAGCCGTATAAATATAAACCGTGCGCGGTTAACTCGTAGTCTAAGCGGTGAGCAATCTTCTTTTGTTGGGTTTCGATGATTTCATCCGTAAATTCATCAACTTTACCGCATTTGATGCACATGATGTGGTCGTGATGATCGCCGTCTGACAGTTCAAACACAGAATTACCGCCCTCGAAATGATGCCGAGTAACCAACCCCGCCGCTTCAAACTGAGTTAACACGCGATACACAGTTGCCAAGCCGATTTCTTCATCTTCACTGAGCAGGATTTTGTACACTTGTTCTGCGGTAAGATGGCGGTCGGTAGCCTGATTTTCCAGGATTTGCAGGATTTTAACCCTAGGCAAAGTCACTTTCAGACCCGCGTTCCGTAGATCATGAGTTTCCACAGTTATCTCCTTTAAGCAACGGTTAAACAATCGGGGTGGGGTTTGGCACATTGTAGCCTGTTTTTGGCAGTTGGCGCATGACTGTATTTAGGATAATTGGTTGACATCCTGTATGATTCTGACTTTTGATTCTATCCCGTTAGACTATGAGAAGCGTTTTTTTCTGTATTACCCTGGTGAGTAGCTTGTTGCTCGCCTCCTGTTCGTACATACTCAACAACTTGCCGGGCGTGTATACCATACCCATCCAACAAGGCAATATCGTTGACCAAGCGATGATCGACCAACTTCGTCCTAACATGACAGAACGGCAAGTCTTGTACATTTTGGGATCGCCCATGTTGGTGAATACTTTTCACCAAAAAAGCTGGGATTACCTGTATTCCAACCAGCCCAGCGGCGAAGACCGCCAGCAAAAAAAGGTTTCCGTGCTGTTTAATGCGGATGGCTTAGTTTCTGGGATTCAAGGCGACTTCAAACCCAATTCAACGCCCGTCGTCAAGCCGTCCGAGGAAACCACGGTCGATGTCCCTAAACGGGATATTGAACTGACCATGTGGCAAAAGATTAAAGGCTTATTCGGCTTTGATAATATTGATGATGCACCAAAGAAAGACCCTGATGCGAAACCTGCGGATAGTGGATCGCAGATTAAGACACCGTTGTGAACGTAGCTACAAGGTTTAATGCGACTCAGTTCTTTAGCGCCCGTTGCCGCCTTGCTTCTTTGGGATCGTGAATTAAAGGTCGATAGATTTCAACCCTATCGCCTTGTTTCACAAACTGATCTGGCTTGCATGAACCCCCAAAAACGCCAATTTTCAATTCTGAATTGCTTATTTCAGGAAAACGCATCAGCAAACCCGATAGTTCTACCGCTTGTTCTATCGTCGTGCCTAGCAATACGTTAATCGTAACAATAACCTGCTCTTCCGGTGTGGCATAAGCAACTTCGATTTCAATCAAGGTCTCGTCGTTGTCACCCATCTCGAAAGAATCTCTGAATAAGTCCTTCGACAAGCTCAGGACGAACGGCAATGGGTTGATTCCGTTCATGGTGAGCCGTGAGCTTGTCGAACGGTCGAACTATGCGCGGAATCAACTTGTTCAGCACTTCTCTAACCATAAACTTCCTTAGCGCGACTGGTAAAAGAAGCCACCATCGTATTGCAAATCTGGTTGAACACCGCGCCAAAGGCAAGGTTTGCCAATACGCTGGACATTTCAAATTCCAAATCCAGGGAGATTTTGCTGGCATCTTCGCGCAGCGGTATAAAATTCCACACGCCGTCGAGACGGGAAAAAGGCCCATCTAATAAAGACACGGTAATTTTTCCACCCATATCAATAGTGTTCCGTGTGGAAAAAGACTTTTTAAAGCCACCTTTGGAAATCATCAATTCCGCTTCGACGACATCGTCTTCGCGCTTGATAATACGACTGCCTGAACACCAAGGCAAAAACTGCGGATACGCTTCAATATCATTAACTAAATCAAACATTTGTTGTGCAGAATATTTTACCAATGCACTTTTTTGGACAAGCGTCATGCCTTAAAGCACCCCGACTACATTCAAAAATACTAAAAACACGGCAGCAGGGGCAATATACCTAACCAAGAAGTGCCAGACTTGATAGCTTAAGTCGTCAGGACAATCCAATTCCTGTTTGCTGTGTTCCTGCTTCATGATCCAGCCTGCAAACACGGCAATGCAGAATCCGCCAATAGGCAACATCAAATTGGCGGTTAAATAATCAATCAATTCAAATAGATTGCGTTCAAACAGCTTAACGTTAGCCCAAACATTGAATGAAAAAATAGTGGCAAAACCCAATACCCATGCCACTAAACCCGCCCACAAACAGGCTTTTTCACGCGTAAAGCCCTTATTCTCAATCAACCAAGCCACCGCCGGTTCAATCAAAGCAATGGAGGAAGATAAGGCCGCAAACACCAAAGCGACAAAAAACAACACCCCAACCAGCCAACCGCCAAACATGTTGCCAAACGCAATCGGCAAAGTCTCAAACACCAAGCCTGGGCCGGAATTGGGATGCAAGCCATTGCTGAACACAATAGGAAAGATGATGATGCCTGCTAGCAAAGCGATAATCGTATCTGCTCCGGCAATTATCATTGATGCTTTGGTTATGGATACCTCTTTGGGCAGATACGCGCCGTAAACCATGATGGAACCCATGCCCAAGCTCAAGCTGAAAAACGCCTGACCCATTGCGACGAGGATGGAATCGGCGGTCAACTTGCTGAAATCAGGTCTGAACAGGAAGTTAAGCCCTTTAAAATAACCCTCTGTGGTCATCGCATAACCGACCATCAAAATCATCAAGGCAAACAACCACGGCAATAAAAATCTGACTGATTTCTCAAAACCTTTCTCAATCCCCCTCGCCACAATCAACATGGTTGCCAACATGAACAGGCTGTGCCAGAAGATTAATTGCATAGGGCTGGCGACAAAATTGTCGAATATTGCCTTGATTTCACTGGGATTAGCACCGGAAAAACTGCCAAAAAAGGCTTTGACCACGTAAGCTGAAGCCCAGCCCGCGATCACACTGTAATAAGACAGAATTAAAAATCCGGCAGCTACGCCTAACCAACCAAGATAATGCCAGTTTTTATCAGCACCCGCCTCTTTGGTCAGAATCTCCATCGTGTGTATCGGATTTTCCTTGCTACGCCGACCTAACAGAGTTTCTGCCATCATCAGGGGAATGCCAATCAACAGCACACACAGCAAATACACCAGCACGAATGCCCCGCCACCATTCTCACCGGTAATATAAGGAAACTTCCAAATATTGCCTAAACCAACCGCCGAACCCGTCGCCGCCAGAATAAACGCAAACCGCGAAGACCATTCTCCGTGTTGTGATTTTTTTTCGTCTGCCATGTGTTTGAAGCCCTTAATAAATAGCCATTATCGTTAGTATATCGAGTAAAATGGCAAGATTATACTGTATACACCGGAAAATAATTTCGCTATCCCATTATGGCCGATAAAAAGCCCAACAAGAAAAAACCGCCACAGAATGCAACCATTGCCGTCAACCGTCAGGCAACGCATGAATACCATATCGAAGAACGCTTTGAAGCAGGGCTAGTTTTGGAAGGTTGGGAGGTCAAAAGCCTGCGAGATGGCAAAATCCAGCTTAAAGAAAGCTATGTGGTTATAAAACGAGGTGAAACCTGGTTATCCCGCGCCCATATTTCGCCATTATTGTCGGCATCAACCCATGTTAATCCCGATGCTATCCGCAACAAGAAACTACTGCTCAATCGCCATGAAATTAATAAGTTGATTGGTGCTGTCGAGCGCAAAGGCTATACCATCATTCCGCTGTCTATGTATTGGAAAAATGGTCGCGCTAAAATCGAAATCGGCTTGGCAAAAGGCAAACAGCTACACGACAAACGCGCCGCCTCCAAAGACCGCGACTGGCAACGCGAGAAAGGTCGCATCATGAAGCACGGCTAAATCAACAAAACCAAATAGTTGCTTATGACATTAAAAAAATTTATTGAAAAAGCCTTACACGGCGAACTTATCAGTTTTCATGAAACCATTATTGTTATCACCGAAAACTACCACTACCAACCCACTGAATTCAGTAATGGATTAAATGACGACCTGGTGGTTAACCCTGCTGGCACGAATGAAGGTTCTTGTAAAATCTTTGCCTTTGCAAAACTCCACCATCTTAATCAGCAACAAACCCTAAACCTGTTTGGTGATTATTACCGCACAGATGTATTGCCTAACCCCAGCGGCACAGACCACCAAAACATCAGAACTTTTATGCGCTATGGTTGGGAAGGTATTCGTTTTAATGGCGAGGCTTTGACAATAAAAGTGCAATAAATTTGGATTTAGCAGTTTGCACATTAGCTGCCTACTTACTAATAGACATTATTAGAACAATAAAAAACCCGCTATGTCTTGCAACATGCGGGTTTGATGTATTTCGTTGAATCATACAATGGTGCCCAGGGGCGGAATCGAACCGTCGACACAAGGATTTTCAATCCTTTGCTCTACCGACTGAGCTACCTGGGCGGCTGTACAAAAGAGCGCCATTAGACGCGATTATGCCGTTGTAGTCAACAGGAAATTGAT
>NZ_CBAROL010000006.1:0-95233 GCF_964779595.1 Methyloglobulus sp. | reverse complement strand
AGTGTCCGGTTTTACTTGACCATTACATACTGCCAACCTCCTTGTCTCAAGCATTTCTATAACTGGCATTGATGCTGGAGCTTTCTCCATTGCTCCAACTACCTGTGGAACAATCACACCTGCTGGCGAATGTAACATCACTGTGACGTTCACACCAACCACGGCTGGATCTCAAACGGCCTTACTCGTTATCAACCACAATGCAGATGGGGGCATTTCGACTGTCGATTTAAGCGGCGGACCTGGCACAGGTGGCACAGGTGGCACAGGTACTGGAGCGACCCCGTTGGTAGCAGTGTCAACTACTTCAATGGCTTTCGCTTCAGTGAATACTGGTGGAGCTGCTGTTACGAAGCCTGTCATAGTTAAAAACACCGGAACTGCCGAACTTGTTGTCTCAAATGTAACAGTGACGGGCGATAATGCCTTCTTGGTATCGGCTAATACTTGTGGAGCTGTAGTACCCAATGGCACTTGTTCAGTTACTATGTCATTCCTGCCTACCACTGTAGGTGCAAAAGCGGCTACGCTTGTTATAGCGCACAATGCGCCTGGAGGAAGCAGAACCATACTTATGAGCGGAACTGGTACTAGCGCAGGCACGAGTACTGGAACGGGAACAGTCGTTACTGGGACAGTGATTGGAACTGGGACAGTTACAGGCGTAGGAACTGCTCCAGGCACACAGAGCATCAATGCTAAAAAGTTGGTCATACCAACTAGCCTGAATTTCGGTAAATTGAAAGTCAAAGTTAACCATACCGTGACCGTGACTGTAACAAACCACCAAAGGGTCAAGCTTCCAGTTACCTTTGTAAACACATCGGGCAAGGTGTATACCGTTACCAGAGGCAACTGTCCTATATCTCTCAGCGTGGGCAGAAGCTGCAAGCTCAGAGTTACTTTCCGCCCGAACGTTCCTGGAAAAACCTACTCAGGAACACTGAAACTGTGGGGTAATCTCTCTAAGCAACCAATGACCATGTCTCTTACTGGGAAAGGAAAACGGTAACTTGAGAGAGGTCATTATTTGACTGACTGCGGGGTCGGTATCCAATCCGCCCCCGCATCCAGCAAACCAATCGACCCGATATAAGCGTATCAGCATTAATAACAAAATTAATTTATTTCAAATAGTTATATTAATTTTTCACCAAGAAGCCATGAAAACCAGTATGGTTGTTTTGCCTACAATAGGATCATCGAATGACCAGAATCTCGTTAACCGTAAAGAAGAAAACCGGTTAGCTGTTACGAAGGTACAGTTTCTCCGGCGTTTCGGAAGGTATCAAACGTAAAGAATTGCATGATATGATTCATGTCAATGATATTTATAGCAAGCACTAGTGAACCGTACAAAACATTGATGACCTAAGGGTCTTAATATTGGGAATTGAGGTATTTTTTATGAAATATTTTTCATTAGCATTATTTTTAGTCGTTATTTTGGGGGCAGCTTTTTTTGCCTCTCCGTTTTTAGGTAATATCTCTGGAAGCAATAACAACGCTACTAATGCCCAGGCAGACAAAAACACTGGAATGAAACCAAAAGTACTAAGCCAAGCAGCAGAAGAAAAAAACGTAATTCCAAATGACAACAGTTTTTCCGTAGGTGGCGTAAAGGATAATCTCGACACCGCAGAAGCAATGGTTGGTAAGGGCAAAAATTATCTGTTAACTCAGGTAGACAATCGTCTAAAGCAACTTTCCCCCTTTAAAGCCAAAATAGAATTCATGGATGGTCTAGGCGATGCAGAAAGAAAAACCATGTTTTCTGAGCTTAATGCTGAAATTGAAACGTTTGTGGCATTTAAAGCTGAGATAAATAAGTGTACAACCAAACAAGACATCAAAAATGTTGCAGAAAAAATAAAGGCCGAATGGTTAAAAAGTCGGCAAAGTGTCGTAGTCGCGCAAGAGCAAATTCTTACAGCAAGGGAAAATCAACTTATTTCAGATGCTGATACCACTTCTTCTGGTATCCAAAAACGCATAGATGTTCTTAAGGCTCAAGGGAAAGACGCTAAAGCCTATGAGAAACTACTTTCTGCTTACAATAAAAAGGTTGCTTCAGCAAAGCAGGATGTGGAATCTGCAAATGATAAGGCTAATGCAATTGCCAGTGCCTCTACAGATGCGGAAAAAGAAAAGCTAATTAAAGAAAAAGCCCTTTTATTGAAGAGTTCGCAAGAAAACATAAGGGATGCTTACAAAACATTAACGGAAGAAGCCCACAAGGATTTTTCACGAAAGTTCAAATAACACCAATCTCAATAAGTGAGGGGGACGCGAAAACTTAACTGTCAATATTGCTTAGGATGTTTACTCATCACAGTTAAAAATAATTCCGATGCTAACAAAGCATCTAACCAGTTAATAAGCTGCCGAAAACCCGAAGCTTGAAACCACAAGTTATCAACCGCAGCAAACTGCCTGATAAAAGGAAAAATAGCGGCATCCACTCTTGAAAAATGTCTGCCGCCTAAATAGGCATTTTGGCTAAGTTTTTTTTCCAACACCACCAAAAATTTTTCGCCCTCTTTCCTATAATAACTTTCTGAAAATTCGGGGTAGCGGTCGGCGTATTTGTAGCGATCCAGGTAAGTTTTAAAGTCGCCATCGTTCCACTCGATTAGCGTTTCCGATTCTTCTCCTGTATCCAGCCAGTGTTCGGGATCATGTTGCGCCAATGCCCAGTCCATGATGTTCAGACTTTCATCGATCACCTTACCATCGGGCAATTGCAACACTGGTACTGTGCCTTTAGGAGAAATCACCAGCATTTGCTCAGGCTTATGCTTTAACTGAACTTCCCTTATTTCGACCGAAATACCTGCATACGCGATTGCTAATCTTGCCCTGATTGCATAAGGGCAGCGGCGGAAGCTGTATAAGATGGGTAAAGCGTTTGTCATTCTGTAATGTAAGTTAAACCGAAGCAACCTGCTTCTACAGCAACGATTAGGTTATCCTAGCAACTAGTCTTCAGTTAATTCCGCCAAAATAAAGGAATCGTTAATGGCTTTTAAGGTTGCAGGGATTGTCTTGTTTTTGAGGATCACGTCATTACTTATATCACAGCCAACTTTAAGGTAGTTGGGGGTATAGCCAAATACCCGCTGCATCTCTGTACCAACAGGTTCAGAATAACCTTCCCACAAAACAGGATATGTCATGCCCAAGTTATCCCGATATAACTTTAATCGCATGTCCTCGCCTAATTGGTGTAACTGTTGGCTGCGGTGTTTTTTTATCGGCTCTGGCACGGGATTAGACAAGGTTGCTGCTTTGGTGCCTTCCCGAGGCGAATAACTAAAAATATGGATATGTCCAAAACTGACTTGCTGAATAAACTTAATGCTTTCTTGCCATTCTTCTTCAGTCTCACCCGGAAAGCCGACGATAATGTCGGTGGTGATATTGAAGTGCGGATTGTGTTGCCTTAACCGGGCAACAATAGCGGCGAATTCCTCCGTTTTACAACGCCGCGCCATCCGCCGCAGTACGGAATCAGAGCCGCTTTGTAAAGGCAAATGTAAATGCGGCATTATCCTTGGATTTTCGAAGAGTTGGTAAAACTCATTATTCAGTTCCCACGGTTCAAGCGAACCTAGCCTGATACGCGGTACGTCGGTCTGGCTAAGAATGGCTTTGATCAGGTCGGTCAGGTTGGTCTCCAAATCGCTGCCATAACCGCCCAGATGCACGCCGGTCAGGATAATTTCGTTGATGTTCTGCTGATGTAAGGCATTAATTTCATCAACTACTTCCTGTACAGTTCGGCTCTTTTCATCGCCGCGCGCCACGGTAACAATGCAGAAGGTGCAGCGGTAACGGCAGCCGTCCTGCACTTTCACGAAAGCACGTTGCCGTCCACGGGTAAACAGGGAGATTGCCCCTGGTTCTGTAGACATGGTGGGCATGGTGTCCAGGTTAAGTTCAGACAAAGCCTTATCGACCAACTGGTCTTTATCCTTATTGCCGACCACCATATCCACGCCGAGCAAAGCTTCCGCTTCCTGCTGGTTTAACGTGGCATAGCAACCACTGACAACTAATTTTGCCGATGGGTTTTCGCGGTGGACTTTACGGATCAAATGCCGAGACTTCCTGGCGGCATCCTGGGTGACGGCGCAAGAATTGATGACGATCAGGTTGGCCGTTTCGGCTTGGCGGGTCACTTGATGACCGTATTTTTGGAAAGCCTGCGCCCAGGTTTCCAATTCGGCTTCATTTAGGCGACAACCTAATGTTTTTAAATGGACTTTCATCAAAATTCTTTAGTGTTGTAGGGCGGATTAGCCACGCAAAATCACCAGACTTCAATAGACTGCTGTTCTTTGGGCGTGGCGTAATCCGCCATTGTGCGTTTCAGAAATCAAAAGCGGCGGGTTACGGCGCACCCAACCGCAATTTGCAGCTTAAGCATGGCGGAAATATGCGCCTAACCCGCCCTACGTGCTTTTGGAAAGCCTGCGCCCAGGTTTCCAGTTCTGCTTCGTTCAGGCGGCAGCCTAATGTTTTTAAATGGATTTTCATTAAGTTATAGAATTTGTGTAAGGAATTTGCTAACCATCGGACAGTCGCTCTACGAGGCTAGACCCTTTAACAAATATCCTCAACAGAATAAAGCCTATAAAAATCTACTATTTGAAGATTTATGATGCCTGTAACTTGAGGTCTTTTGTCAACAAGACGATTAATGATTTTTCTTGTTAAATCTATGTTTGCATGATGTATTGCCCTATGACAAAAAGGGCAAAGGCTAAAAATGTTTTCTATTACATCAAGCTTTTGAACTATTTCTTTTTGCAAAGAAATTGGAATCAAATGGTGTGCCTCAAGATAAGGCAGTTTTGTATGCCTTGAATCAAAGAGGTTGTGTGACGGGTCGTATTCGCAAGTATATTTTTCAAGCTGAATTCGCTTAATAGCAAGATTTCTGTCTCTTGCAAAGACATCACGGGCTTTTAAGTTAGTAATTTTAATTTCATCAAGCTCAGCAAGTGAATCCTGGTAAATTTCCTCGCTTTCATCATAAATAATAATTGAGTTTTCGTTTCGCCAATCTGCTTCAGGCATACTGCCAATCCATAAATCACCATTTTTTATAAACATAAACCAGACGAAATTCGGCTCTGGCTTAAAACCAGCAGTTGACGATAGATAAAGGCGCAGTTCGGTTTTATTTGGCTTTGGAAAAACAAGATTTAGGGTAATACTTTTTCCTTGCGGAGACAGCTTAAAGTTTTTGCCTGACTTTGCCTTATCAGAGGCTACATTCCCTATATTTATATTTTCTCTGCCAAAAAAGTTAAGCAACAATTCTGCTTCCGAATCTGTTGCTGTTATTTGGGAATCGAAATGTTCCCTTTCAGTGACTATTGAATATGAACCTTCATCTGAGCCAAACTTAATCTTTTGACTTATTCCAAATTTCATTTTTATAGTTTCTATAAATAAGCTTCTATTTTATCCGCAATTTTTTTAACAACGGGAAGTGCTACTGAGTTGCCAAACTGTTTATAGGCTGCGGTTTTGGCAACAGGTATGAGGAAGTTCTCAGGAAAACCTTGCAGTCGTGCACACTCACGGGGAGTTAGCATTCTCGGATTTTTACCTTCCTGGGGAATCAGACATTCCTTTCCGTCCTTCCCATATCGAGCGACCAAGGTGTTTGCGGGTTTGTTTATGTCAACACAAAATGCTGTAAAACCAGTTCCTCTTTCAAGATTCGTGATTGTTCTTCTCTGATGACCAGCCCATAACCTATCGGATATTGTGTACTCTGCTTCAACTTTCTTATCAAGGATTAATTTTAATGGTTGCGGTTCACCTTCGAAGGTGGGGAATTCAAATTTTTCAGATGTGTCTCTCAAACAAACAATATAACATCGTACTCTTTTTTGAGGGACAACGCATTCAGCATTTATTAACTGATAGTTGAATGAATACCCCAACTTAAGCATTGTTTTTTGTATTACGCTGAAAGTTTTACCTTTATCATGGTTAACAAGATTTTTTACATTTTCTAAAAAGACAATCTTAGGACGCTTTTCAGCGACTATACGGGCTATGTCAAAAAAAAGTGTTCCCTGAATTTCGCAATCAAAGCCATGCGCTGTGTTCAGTGCGTTTCTTGCGGATACACCGGCAAGGCTGAAAGGCTGGCAAGGGAAACCGCCACAAAGCACATCATGTTCAGGAATATCTTTTTCCGAAATTGGTCGTATGTCACCTTCTGGAACTTCGCCAAAATTTGTTTCATAGGTTATTTGGGCAAATTTATCCCATTCGCTTGAAAATTGGCATACTCCGCCAATTGACTGCATTGCAAGCCTAAAGCCGCCAATGCCAGCAAATAAATCTATAAATTTAAATTTTTGTATCGAAGGGGGCGGGAAAGGACGTTCGTCCAATTGCTTAGCGCTTTGAGCTAAAATTCTTGTAATTGCCACAAAAGTCACTCATTAAAAATTTATTTTAGATGCCCGATTTTACCCTAACTTTTAAGAAGTCTTGTACAGTTTATTTAGTTCATCGGATAAACCGAGGCAAAACGCGTTCACGAGTTCATCCCAACGTATTGTCGAAGGATGAACGATCATTTGCTTAACCAAAAAACCAATAAGCCACAAAAATGGCGGCGATTATGCCGCCAAAGTCGGCTATTATCCCACAAGTAGCGGCATGGCGAATATGCTTGATCCCCACCGACCCAAAGTAAATCGCCAGCACGTAAAAAGTGGTTTCGGTGCTGCCTTGCACTATGGACGACAGCCTACCGGCAAACGAATCCGCACCGTGGGTTTTCATGGTGTCGATCATCATCGCTCTGGCTCCACTGCCGCTAAAAGGCTTCATGAGTGCCGTCGGTAAGGCATCGACAAAGCGGTCATCCATGTTGAACTTATGTACGATAGAACGTGCGCCGTCCGCCAACAAATCCAATGCACCGCTCGCCCGAAACACGCCGATTGCCACCAACATGGCAACCAAATACGGGATGATCGTAATCGCCGTCTGGAAACCTTCTTTCGCGCCGTCAATAAAGGCATCGTAGGCATTCACTTTTTTGTAAATGGCACCACAAATAAAGGTGATGACTAACGAAAACAAAATGACATTGCTCATCAAGGCGGATTGCGCCAGCATTTCTTGCTGAGGCAAATGGGTAAAATATGCGAGCAAGCCGCCTACAATCAAGGAAAATCCGGCCAGATAAGCCATGACGACCTTATCCAGCAAATTGATTTTTTGCACCCAAGCCACAGCCAATAAGCCTGTTAATGTAGACATATAAGTGGCAATCAAAATCGGGATGAAGACATCGCTAGGGTTGGCTGCACCCAACTGGGCGCGGTAAGTCAAAATCGTTACCGGAAATAAGGTCACACCCGCCGTGTTGATGACCAAGAACAGGATTTGGGCATTGCTGGCGGTATCGGGGCTAGGGTTTAGCGTCTGTAATTCTTTCATCGCCTTAATGCCTAAAGGCGTGGCGGCATTGTCTAAGCCGAGTATATTGGCGGAAATATTCATGACAATTGCGCCTAAAGCAGGATGACCTTTCGGGACATCGGGCATCAATTTACTGAACAAAGGCGTAAGAAATTGGGTTAATAACTGGATGAAGCCACTGCGTTCGCCGATTTGCATAATGCCTAACCACAAGGACAGAACGCCCGTTAAACCTAATGAAATTTCAAATGCAGCTTTGGCTTGACTGAACAAGGCTTCCATCAATAAGCCAAAGACTTGCTGATCGCCAAAAAAAACCAGTTTGATTAAGGCAGTGCAAAATGCGGCGAGGAAGAAGGTAATCCAGATGATATTTAGCACGATAAGCAATCGGTTGGCAGACAGTCTGCCTATTTTAGTGCTTAACGCTTTTTATTGGGTTGTTTTGTACGAAAAAAAGCCTTCCCGTCCGTTGGGTCGGCTTTCGAGTAGCTTACTAACAAAGAGGGAATTAAAAAAACTCCCAGGTGAATTGTGGCATAGGCTTGAATTCGTTTTTGTGAATCAGCTCACATTTTGGAATTTGGCATTCACATGAAATGCTATTTTTGTGACGCAGTTCACATTTTTGATCTAATTACCCTCTTCGTCTTGCCGTATCTCAGTCTGAAAATATTATAAAGCCGCTAAAGCACTATCGTAGTCTGGCTCGTTGGCGAGCTCATCGACCAGTTGTGTGTACAGCACTTTATCGTCTTCGCCGAGGATGACAATAGCGCGAGCGGTTAATCCAGCGAGAATGGTATCCGTTAAAGTGACACCGTAATCGTCTGAAAAGCTGGAACGGAAGGTGGATAATGGAATAACGTCGGTTAAGCCTTCTGTTTCACAAAAACGGCATTGAGCGAAGGGCAAATCGGCAGATACGACCAGTACGACAGTGTTATCCAGCTTGCTCGCTTTTTCATTGAATTTGCGGGTGGACATTGCACAAGTCGGTGTATCCAGGCTAGGGACGATATTCAGAACTTTCTTTTTGCCAGCATACGTGGCTAAGGTAACATCTGCCAATTTGCCGTTAACCAGCGTGAAATCCGGTGCTTTGCTACCGACTGAGGGTAATTCACCTGACGTATGAAGCGGATTGCCCTGAAATTTAATGCTAGCCATGATGTATCCCTCTTAGGTTAAAAGACTGTTTTGCCGATTAGCTTATTGCTTGGTTTTCATTCGTCTAACTAAGCGTTTGCGTTTTTCTACTTGCTTATCACTGAGTTTATTTTTTTGTCCGTGGAATGGATTGATTGGCGATTTAAACTCCAAACGTATCGGCGTGCCGGACAAATGCAATTTAGTTCGGTAATAATTGGTCAGATAGCGCTTGTAAGAAAGCGGCAATGCGTCGGTTTGTATGCCGTGGATAATGACTACAGGTGGATTGCGTCCACCTTGATGCGCGTACTTCAATTTAATGCGGCGAGTGCCAACTAAAGGCGGCTGATGCGCCTCAGTGGCTTCTTTGAGGATTCGGGTCAGTAGCGGCGTTCCCATATTGACCATCGCTGATTCGTACAAGGTGTGGACGACATCAAACAATTTGCCTACGCCGCTACCATGCAATGCCGAGATAGGGTGTTTTTCAGCAAATTCTAGGAAGGAGAGTTTTAAGTCAAGTTGCCGTTGTATCGTGGTTTTTTGGTTGACACTTAATCCGTCCCACTTATTCAATCCGATAATCAACGCCCTACCCGCTTCCAATACCAAGCCCAGTAAATGCGCGTCTTGGTCGGTAATACCTTCGCTGGCATCAATCAAAAAAATGACGACATGCGATTTTTCAATCGCTTGCAAAGATTTGATAATGCTAAATTTTTCGATTACTTCAGAAACCCTGGCACGGCGGCGCATACCTGCGGTATCCACCAGAGTAAATTTTTTACCGTTACGCTCAAACGGAATATAAATGCTGTCACGGGTAGTGCCAGGCTCATCAAATACGATAACCCGTTCTTCACCTAATAAGCGATTGACCAAGGTTGATTTGCCCACATTGGGTCTACCGACAACAGCAATGCCTATACCACCTTGATTTTCATCAACGGCTTCAACATCGGGCGGCAATAGCTCATTTGCCCTTTCCAACAATTCGGGGATACCGCGTCCGTGTGCTGCCGAACAAGCAATCGGCTCACCCAACGCTAAGGAATAAAAATCAGCCATGACTATACTGGCATCGAGACCGTCAATTTTGTTAGTCACTAAAATTACGGGCTTGGCGAGTTTCCGCAAAGTCTCGGCAATGACTTTATCTGATGCGCTTAAGCCTTCACGCGCATCGACCATAAAAAATACGATGTCGGCTTCTTCCAGCGCGATTTGCACCTGCTTACGTGCGAGGCTTTCTATACCTGCGGCATCATCCGCGATACCGCCAGTATCGACGATCAGACAAGGTCTGTTGCCGTGTTTTAGACGACCATATTGTCTGTCCCGCGTTAGTCCAGGAAAATCGGCGACTAGCGCTTCTCTGGTGCGGGTTAAGTAATTGAATAAAGTCGATTTTCCCACATTGGGACGGCCTACTAAGGCGATGACTGGTAACATACTACTGGGCTTTTAGGGCGGCTAAGGTACCGTCTTTGGCATAAATATAAACGGTATCACCGACCACAACAGGCTTGGCATCAATGGCATCACCCGCTACTTGCACACGGGCAAGCTGACGGCCATCGGTGCTGCTTAACCAATGGACGTAGCCTTCAATATCACCGACCACAACATTACCTTGGTAAGCGACGGGGGATGTCAGTTTTCGTCCGTGCAAATCTTTTTGCTCCCACAAAGACGAGCCAGTACGCTTATCCAGTTGTAGCACATGTCCGGCTGAATTGGAAATATACAGGTATTGCTCATCTTGACTTAAGCCAGTATGCGAGGAAACGGCTTCATTGCGCCACAATACATCGCCGTCCAAAATCGAAACAGCAGCAGTACCGCCGTTATAACTTGCGGTATAGATAACTCCCCGAGATTCGATGGGATCAACGTCAATATCGACTAAACGCTCAACCTCTGACCGACCTTTTGGGATGGTAACACTGGATTCCCAGACATATTTGCCGTCTTCCAAGCGCAACGCCATTAATTTGCCGTTGTCGTAACCTTCTATAATGGTGTCTTCAATGATTAACGGCGCACCCGTACCGCGCACCGTTAAGGCTGGCACGTTGTGTTCGTAGCTCCAGACTTTTTGCCCGGTCTTTTCATTCAGTGCAATCACCGAGCCATCGGTAGTGCGTAATATAACGATGCCACCCGAAATTACGGGAACAGATAATACCTCACTGGATACCGTGGTCTTCCAAAGTTGCGTTCCGTTATCAATATTCAATGCGATAACTTCCGCATCATTAGTACCTATGATTACCGTTGTAGCACCTACCCCTGGTCCACCGGAAAAATGCACTTGGTCTTCATTTTGGTCTTCAATTTCCGCTTCCCAGGCCAGCTTACCTGTACTCAAATCCCTGGCTTGCACCAGTCCATCCCTATCCGCAGCAAAAATCCTGCCACTTGCGATAGCGGGAACTAACTTTAAGGTTTGTTCATCCGTACCCACGCCCACGCTTTCTTTCCAAAGCACTTCGGCTTGAATTTCCGGCGTATATTCGACCAGCACATTGGGCGGATCGGCATTGTCAGCACCACCCGTAAAATAATCCTTGATGCCGGACATGGACTCACTCGCCCAATCCATAGCGGAACAACCCGACAAGGTCAGGAGGATTAGTAAGGACAGAATGATTAAACGAGGGAAAAAATGCATTATTTTTTAATTTCGACTTTTTCTGGTGATGTCAGATCGTTGATTTTAAGTTGCAACAACGGCGATTGATAACCATTTTTTAGGGCTTTTTGGTACGCGGTACGGGCTTCATCCAAACGGTCTAATGCCACATATAAATCCCCTACTAATTCATCGTAGTTATCGGAAAATTTTGCTGCCGCCGCTTGGTCGACATCGTTAATAACTTGCAAGCCTTGCTCGTATTCACCGCTTGCCAGCATTAGTTTGACCAATCTGATTTTGGCGATATGGCTTAATTCCTTATCTTTGCCAGCAGCAATTTTTTTCAGGATTTCTTTGGCAGCGGCAATATCACCCTGCTGAACCTTGACTTTCGCCTGAAACAAACCGCCATAAGCCGCATAATTACTGTTTACAAACTGCTCTTGTAAGCGTTTAGCCAGTTTATCTACCGACTCTTTTTGATCGGTTTCAGCGGCTTTAAGTAATTGGTCATAAACTGCCGAAGCCTGGTTTGCTTGGTCTTGCTTGTGTTCACGCCAGTAGTTCCAACCAACAATAATGGCAATACCTATCGCTATGCCTACAACTGTTGATGTGCCGTTTTCCTTCCACCAGCCTTTTACGGCTTCAAGTTGCTCTTCTTCTGTATCGTAAATTGCCACTGCTGCTCTCTGTTTTCTAAATTACTAGGGGATTCTATCATTCATATTCTGCACAATTAACGCGCAGATTAAAAACTAATTTGCTTACTGATTTATTTGCAGTTGCTGTTGCAAAAAACTGATCGCCTGACTTTGCGGCATGGTTTGCTGGGCAAGCTCATTTCTTAAGCACTTGATGCCTACTTCGCCACGATCAACTTCGTCATCACCGAGAATAATGGCGAATTCTGCACCGACCTTGTCGGCTTTTTTAAACTGGTTTTTAAAACTGCCACCATCAGCAGATAATTGCAATTTTAGCGTTGGGAACTCGTTCCTAATCGTTTCTGCAAAACGCAGACCTTCCCGTTCTGCTTTCTCGCCTACCCGTATCATATAAGCATCAACCGATTTTGTTACGGGAAGATCATCACGCAATTCCAGCAAGGCCAATAAACGCTCCATGCCCATTGCAAAACCCACGGCATGATTCGGTTTACCTCCTAATTGTTCGATAAGACCGTCATAACGGCCGCCCGCACAAACAGTACCTTGGGAACCCAGCTCGTCAGTTACCCATTCAAAAACCGTTTTGCTGTAATAATCCAAGCCACGTACTAATCGGGTATTGATCTGATATGCCACACCTAAATCTTCCAAGGTTGTGGTGATAGCCTTAAAATGCGCCAAACTTTCAGAACCTAAGTAAGCCATCAATTCTGGGGCATTAGCAATAATGTCTTTCAGTTCAGGATTTTTGCTGTCTAAAATACGTAACGGATTGGTGTTCAACCTGCGGAGGCTGTCTTCGTCCAAGCCTTCCTTATGGTGCTGAAAATAAGCCACCAACACTTCCCGATAAGCCAAACGCTCGGCAATTGTACCCAAGGAATTCAATTGCAAGCTGACCTTATCGCGGATGCCCAGCTTTTGCCATAAGCGGTGCATCAACAGGATCAATTCCGCATCAATATCGGGCCCTGACATGCCGTAGGTTTCTACACCTAATTGGATAAATTGCCGATAACGGCCTTTCTGCGGTCTTTCATGCCGGTACATGGGGCCGTAATACCATAACCTATGGGTTTGGTGATGCAGCAAACCATGTTCTAGGCAAGCCCGCAAACATCCCGCCGTGCCTTCTGGTCTTAGCGTTAACGAGTCGCCATTGCGATCATCAAAGGTGTACATTTCTTTTTCAACAATATCGGTGACTTCGCCGATAGAGCGTTTGAATAATTCGGTTTTCTCTACAATAGGCAAGCGGATTTCGCTGTAGCCATAGCTGGACAGCACTTCTCTGATAATGCCTTCAGCATATTGCCAAAGCGCGGTTTGGTCGGGGAGTACATCGTGCATCCCACGAACTGCTTGAATATTAGAGGCCATTTAGCGGATGTTTGATTATCGGATACCAGAGACTTGTTTGGCTTCGTTTGACAGTGGAAACTTATCCAGCAACAAGTTTCGGTACTCATTAGCAAGTGACATATTACCTAATGCCTGCTCGGTTTGTATGCCCAGCCACAGGGTTTCAGCGGTATGATTGGCTTCCCCCAAATAGCGCTGCAAGTAATCTTCTGCCGCCTTGTAATCGCCCAATTGATAGCTGATTTTTTGCATTTCGAACAAAGCTGCCGAATACTGACCGTTCATATCTAACGCCTGCTTGAGTAACGTGACCGCTTGCGGACGTTGCCCCATGCCTAGATGACAACGCGCAGCATTGGTCAATGCCATCCACGGCCTGTCATTTAACAGATTAGATGTTGCCTGGGTCAGCAGCACCAAACCTCTATCGAATTGCCTACGGTCGCATAAAAACTTGCCGTAATTATTTTGTATGCCTATATCATCGGGTGATATGCTCAAAGCTGCATCATAATGCTGTTTCGCTTGGTCAAAATGATTGATTTTTTCATACAAAACAGCCAAAGCACTGTGCGCCCGTGCATTATCGGATTCTTTTTCCAACGCTTTTAGTAGATTTTCCTTAGCCAATTCCAACTTATTTAGATCCATATACCGGATACCTAGCTGTAGATAAGTATCCGTAGGCTTTCCCGCAGAGCTACTTGAAAACCAGGAACAGGCTGATAGGCTTATTGCCAGCAGCACAAAAGCACAGCGTGTCATCATATAACTGTATTTACGCAGCATGTTCAACACCCACTGTTTTTAATTTAAGATGTCTACGGCTTTTATCTGCCACTTGTCCAACCAATTGCCCACAGGCGGCATCAATATCTTCACCACGGGTTTTTCTTACCGTTGTCACAATGCCAGCATCGTTCAATAAAGTCTTAAACCGATGAATCGCATTATTACTGGAACAAGTGTAATTGGAATTGGGAAACGGATTAAAGGGTATCAAATTCAGTTTTGATGGTACGGTTTTGAGTAATTCAACCAGACCGTGTGCATCTTCGATTGAATCGTTAATACCATTTAGCATAACGTATTCAAACGTAATAGTGCGACGTGGAGCAATTTTGGCATTATCCCGACAAGCTTCCAGCAATTCTTTTAGCGGATATTTTTTGTTGATAGGGACTAACTCATCCCGCAACTCGTCAGTTACTGCGTGTAAAGATACCGCCAAGCTGACATCGCAGACTTCTGTCAATCGGTACATGGCAGGCACTACGCCCGATGTGCTGATGGTCACCCGCCGCTTGGAAATGCCGTACGCAAAGTCATCCATCATTAAATTCATGGCGGCAACGACATTATCAAAATTCAGCAGTGGCTCACCCATACCCATCATGACCACATTGGTAATCTTTTTTTCTTTACCCAAACGCTGTTGGGCAACCACAAGCTGACCGATAATTTCCGCCGTGGTCAAATTGCGGTTAAAGCCTTGTTGGGCGGTGGAGCAAAACGTACAAGCCAACGCACAACCGACTTGTGACGAGACGCATAAGGTACCTCGATTTTCTTCGGGTATAAACACCGTTTCAATCTTATTACCGCAGCCAGTCTGCACCACCCACTTACGTGTGCCGTCACTGGCGATCTTTTCCAACACGATTTCAGGTGCCGTTATATGGCAGTTTTCGCTCAGATAAGAACGCAGTGATTTGCTGAAATTGGTCATCAAATCGAAGTCAACGACATCTTCTTGATAAACCCATTTCAATAATTGGGTGGCACGGAAAGGCTTTTCACCTAATCCGACAAAGAAGACCGCTAAGCCTGCTCTGTCAAGATCCAGCAAATTCAAGGATTTTTGTTTAACGGGTGCGAGTGCAGAGTTCATTGTCTGAGAAAAAGTAAGCAATTTCCCGTTGAGCTGTTGCAACCGCATCAGAGCCATGCACAGCATTTTCGTCGATGCTGTTGGCAAAATCAGCGCGTATAGTGCCAGCCGCAGCTTCTTTTGGGTTGGTTGCACCCATGATTTCACGGTGCTTAAGGACAGCATTTTCGCCTTCCAAAACCTGCATAATGACTGGACCTGAAACCATAAACGCGACTAAATCTTTAAAAAATCCGCGCTCTTTGTGTTCGGCATAAAAGCCTTCTGCTTGCGCTTGGGTTAAATGCAACATTTTTGCGGCAACAATGTTTAAACCATTTTTTTCAAAGCGGCTATAAATCTCACCGATAACATTTTTTGCAACAGCATCCGGCTTGATGATTGAGAAAGTGCGTTCTATCGCCATGTGTTTTTGAAACTCCAATTGAACAATTAAAAATAGTATTTATTATATCTGATCCGACTATCCGAATAGCCTTTGAATTAAGGCATCCTATCTAATTCAGCACCTTCTTTGATAGGTACAATCAAATCTTCAGCACTGATCCCTAGCATCAAGGCCGCAGGGCTGGCGATAAAAATGGATGAATACGTACCGAAAACCACTCCAAATAATAAAGCTATGGAAAAGTTATGGATGACCTCTCCCCCTAAGAAAAACAGGGAAACGAGTACCAGAAATACAGTCATCGAAATCATGATGGTACGGCTTAATGTGTCATTCACCGCAATATTCATGATGTCTTCGGTAGAAGTCTTACGCATATTCCTAAAGTTCTCCCGAATCCGGTCATAAACGACGATGGTATCGTTGAGGGAATAACCGATCAGAGCAAGAATGGCCGCCAACACTGTCAGATCGAACTCCAAGGCGAATACTGAGAATACGCCCAAGGTCACGATCACATCATGAAAGGTAGCAATAATTGCACCTACTGAAAATTTCCATTCAAAACGTAATGAAATATAAATCAAAATGGCTATCGTCGAGTACAGCAAGGCCAAAAACCCATCCTCTGCAAGGTCGTCACCGACTTGCGGCCCCACAAACTCGACACGGCGCAGCTTGGCAGGTGTAGGTGTGGACGCGTTTTTGTTGATGGCTTCCAGCACTTTTGTACTCAAATCCGCACTGTTCACACCTTCTTCAAGTTTCAGGCGAATCAGGACATCTTTAGAGGTACCGAAATTCTGCACAGTCGCGTTCTTAAAACCCGAATCATCCAAGGTTTTGCGTAGTGCCGTCAAGTCAGCAGTTTGTTCATAACCGACCTCAATTAATGTTCCTCCCGTAAAATCAATGCCCATCTGCAAGCCGCGTATCGCCAGTGAGGCTATCGCTATCACCATTAGAATGCCGGAAAAGGTCATCGCAATTTTTCGGTTACCAATAAAATTTATGTGTGATTTTTTCATAATTGTTTAGTCGCTTCGGAATTATGCTAAATACTTATTTAGATGGATAATTTCTCAACCCTGCGGTTGCCATAAACCCAGTTGATGACCATCCGTGTGCCGGCAATAGCAGTAAACATGGAGGACAAAATCCCGATAATAAGCGTCACTGCAAAACCCTTGACCGAACCTGTACCAAAGGCAAATAACACCACAGCGACCACCAAGTTGGTGACGTGCGAATCCAGGATCGTCCCCCACGCTCTGTCATAGCCCATATAGATAGCACTTTGTGGTGACACGCCATTCCTTAGCTCTTCACGTATCCTCTCAAATATCAATACGTTAGCATCAACGGACATACCGACGGTTAATATAATCCCCGCAATACCGGGTAAGGTCAACGTCGCCTGTAGCATCGATAAAATAGCCACAACAATAACCACGTTAAAGGCTAACGCCACATCGGCAATCATACCGAAGACTTTGTAATAACCCGCCATCAGTAAAACGACCAGCACAAAGCCCACCACAAACGATAAAACACCTTTATTGATGTTGTCTTGTCCCAAGCTAGGGCCTACCGTGCGTTCTTCAACTATATCTATCGGCGCAGCCAAGGCACCAGCACGAAGCAACAATGACAAGTTTCGCGCTTCTTGTGGACTATCTAAACCCGTAGTCTGAAAGCGTTTGCTAAACGCGCCTTGGATAGTCGCCACACTGATAACTTTTTCTAACTTTTCTTTATGGCGCACTTTTTGACCATTTTCAACGTTGGTCTCGACCTTGTTTTCGATAAACACGACTGCCATCGGTTTGCCGATATTAGCCTGGGTCAACTTACCCATTTTTGCTGCACCCACTCCGTTCAAGGAGATAAAGACTGCTGGTCGTCCATCCTGATCCATACCGGATGACGCATCGACAATTTGATCGCCAGTTACGATGACGCGCTTGTCTAGCAGTACCGGACTTTTGTTTTTATCGAAATACAACTTGCTGCCTACCGGCACATGACCTTCAACCGCTTTTTGTACGTCGTGTTCAACATCGACCAGGCGGTATTCTAAAGTAGCGGTCGTACCCAAAATTTCTTTGGCGCGGGTGGTATCTTGTACACCGGGCAATTGCACAACGATTCGATTGTCACCTTGCTGCTGAATCACGGGCTCCGCTACACCCAATTCATTGACACGATTACGTAAGGTGGTCATATTCTGAGCGACAGCGAATTTTTTGACTTCACGCGCATCAGCTTCGGACATTTTTAGCCAGAGCTGGTCTTGTTCGGGTGGCTCAGTAACTTGCAAGCCCTTAAAATCTTTGCTTAACATATCGAAAACAGCAGCCTTATCTTCGGCTGATTTCAATTTAAGCTTTATAAAATCAGTATCTTTAGATACCGACAGGTAACGTATCTTCTTATCGCGCATTGCCAAGCGCAAATCTTCCGTGTACCGTTCTTCCGCTTGGCTTACCGCTGCATCCATATCGACTTCGAGCAAGAAGTGTACGCCACCGCGCAAATCCAAGCCCAGATACATGGCATCAGCACCGATATTCTGTAACCATGCAGGCGTAGTGGGTGCAAGGTTTAATGCTACCGTCGCATCGCCACCCATTTGATCCCTAAGCAAGTCAGCGATTTTTAACTGATCATCGGTATTTTTAAAACGCACCAGAATCCTACCGTCTTTAAATTCAAATGCTTTTGAAGTCACGCCACTCGTTTTGATAGTAGATTCGATCTTGCTGGCTTGCTCCTGAGTTAAGCTACTGGTGGATGACACTTGAACAGAAGGGTCTTCACCAAATAGGTTGGGTAACGAATAAATCAGGCTGATGAGGAAAATACCCAGTATTAATAGATTTTTCCAAAAAGGGTAATGATTTTGCATGTGTTATTCCATCAATTGATCTGCGCGGGGATTTACGTTTTTTTCTTAAGTAAACCCAGCGGTGTAATGCTATTTGTTAGGTATTGGCCTTTTTAGTGACTGCCTTATACGTTCCTTTAGGCATCATGGTTTCTATACTTTGGCGTTGCACTTGGATAAAGATATTATCGCTAACTTCCAATTTAACGAAATTATCATCTAAATCAACCACTTTACCCAAAATTCCGCCCGATGTGACGACTTCAACACCTTTACCCATCGCTGCAATCATTTGTTTTTTTTCTTTTGAACGCTGGGCTTGTGGTCGCAGGAACAGAAAATAAAAGAACACCAAAATACCTGCTGGAAACAACAAACCTTCCATGCCAGGTTGTTGGATAGCGGGTGTGGTGGCTAAAGCGTCGGAAATAAAGAAACTCATGTTACCCTCAGATTTTATTCGTGTTAATAGATAATCGCCTATTATGACACAACTGGTACAACTTTTCCTCGTTGTTGGTAAAACCGTTTGACAAAAAGCTCTAACTCTTTTTTTTCTATGGATTCACGCAAACCTTGCATGAGGCTGAGATAGTAATGAAGGTTATGCAAGGTATTAAGCCTTGAACCCAGCATTTCCTTACACTTATCCAAATGGCGCAAATAGGCGCGGGAATAATTGCGGCAGGTATAACACGTACAACTCTCGTCGATTGGATTGGTATCGAATTCGTATTGGCTATTTCGGATTTTCACCACACCAAAAGTCGTGAACAAATGCCCATTACGGGCATTGCGTGTGGGCATCACACAATCGAACATGTCGATACCGCGCCTGACCGCTTCAACTAAATCCTCTGGCGTACCAACGCCCATCAGATAACGGGGCTTATCGACCGGCATTTTTCTGTGTATGGCATCCAGGGTTTGCATCATTTCTTCTTTAGGCTCACCCACCGACAAGCCGCCGATGGCATAACCATCAAAACCGATGTCAACCAAGCCGTTGATGGATTCTTGCCGAAGATGCTCGTACATACCGCCTTGCACAATCCCAAACAAAGCATTTGGGTTGTCGCCATGCGCGGCTTTACTGCGCTGCGCCCAGCGTAAAGACAAGCGCATAGAGCTTGCTGCTTCATCCACTGTTGCGGGATACGGTGTACATTCATCGAATATCATCACAATATCAGAACCTAAATCCCGCTGCACCTGCATGGATTCTTCCGGTCCCATAAAAATCTTGCTACCGTTTATTGGGGATTTGAACGTCACCCCTTGCTCGGTGATTTTCCTTAACGCACCCAGGCTGAACACCTGAAAACCACCGGAATCAGTGAGGATAGGTTTTTGCCAGTTCATAAAACCGTGCAAATCCTTATGCGCTTTGATTACCTCCGTACCTGGACGTAGCATGAGGTGGAAGGTATTGCCTAAAATAATCTGCGCGTTCAGGCTTAAGAGATCATCTGGCGTGAGTGACTTTACCGCGCCGTAAGTACCAACTGGCATAAAGATCGGGGTTTCTACAATACCGTGGGTTAAGGTTAGCTGGCCTCGACGGGCATGACCGTCCTGATGGGTGAGTTTGAATTCCATATAAATTAACAGATCGTAAACAAATGCAGCGGGTTTGGCGCGATTATAGTGGATATACTCAAAATGTCGGTCAAAATCGAATTGGTCACGGATGGCAGTTTGTTTACATCCTTTCCGAAATCCGCTCTTCCGACTCAATTGAGTTGTACTCGACAATATTATTTCAGATCTCCAAGGCATTTAATCATTCGCACTACCGCCCCAACCGGCTTGTTCTAGTATAATTCCAAGCAAACCACTTTATATATATTAGTGTTCAAAAGGCAATCAATGAAATCGAAAACCGCCATACTACTTTTAAATTTAGGAACACCCGATAGCCCCAGTCGCTGGCATGTGGGACGTTATCTAAGCGAATTTCTCAATGATCCAAGAGTTATCGACATTCCTTGGTTGGCCAGAAAAATATTGGTCAACTGCATTATCGTACCGTTTCGGTCTGGTAATTCGTCAAAGCTTTACCAAGCTATTTGGGATAAAGAATCGGGTTCACCGTTGTTGATGAATACCTTAGCGTTGCAAAAAAAATTGCAACTAGCCGTAGGTGATGACATCACGGTGGAAATGGCTATGCGTTACAAAAATCCCAGCATGGACGTTGTTTTGGAACGTATGCACCAGCAGGGTTATCATAAGATTATTGTGTTCCCATTATTCCCGCAATATGCGTCGAGTAGCACCGGCAGTGCGTTACAGCGCTTTATGGAGATTGTGAGTCAATGGTGGGTTATTCCCGAAATTAAAATCATTTCGCAATATTTTGATAACGATGATTTTATCAATTGCATCGTTAATCGCGCTAAAAAATACGATTTGGCGCAATATGACCATATAATTTTTAGCTACCACGGTCTACCAGAAAGGCAGGTTGATAAGGTCTATACAGATGGCGTTTTATGTAAACATCATGATTGCGAAGAGACTTTAATCGAGAGCAATTATTACTGTTATAAGGCCGCGTGTTATCAAACGACGAAAGCTATCGTAGAAAAACTGGCGATACCGCAAGATAAATACACATTGAGCTTTCAAAGTCGGTTGAACAATAAATGGTTAATGCCATTCACCGACAAAGTAGTCGAAGAGCTGGCAGTAAAAGGTGCTAAAAAAGTGTTGGTTTTTTCACCTGCATTTACCGCAGATTGCTTAGAAACCCTGTATGAAATTGGTGTTGAATACCAAGAAATTTTCCATAAACACGGCGGTGAAAAAATACAATTGGTAGAAAGCTTAAATAGCGGGGATGACTGGGTGGAAACTATTAAAAAGTTGGCGCGGTAGAGCATATTAAAGCCGCTGTACAGGCATTCAAAATACCCCCAACTTCCATTTCACGTATTTCGCAAGCTTTATACGGGCTACGACTCCCACCTTTCGCTCCAAAAAATCAATTTTCTTCGATACGCTTACGAAGTCCAGATGGCATTTCCAGTTTGGTTTTATCCCAGCCTTCCATATCCAGCACTTCCTCCAGACATTGCTCCATCAACTGATGGGCTTGTTTGGTCACTTCGGCGATTCGCCGGTGGACTTGCATTTGCACACTGTCTTCAGGCGAAATATCCACATTCATGCACTCTTTTTGGTAATCGAACAATTTACGCAAATTGTTAATTTGCAAGCTGACATGTACAGGGCAAGCACACGCATAAAGAATGCCTTGGTCGTTGATTAAGGCAAGTTGTAGTGCTGAAAATTTACTGTCAAGGTTCATTGTTCTCTCCTTATATTATTATTGTTATAAAATCATGGTCTTTGGTGTGCTACATACTGAAATCTACAGGTAAATAAAATTCGGCTAATTATAAGCTAACCCGTCTTTGCCGGCAGAGAAATAGAAGCCAAGCCCAAACTAGCCGCCAGCAAAGTTTCCCAAGCATCTCCTTGCTGCTGACCTTTAATTTGTCGGTCTGCTTTTGCACCTAAAACTAATACCTTATTTAATTCTGTGTGTGTAAGTCGTTTTACAGCAGAATCAATAAGTTGCTTACGTTCACCCCACACGCCATTTTTTTTCAGGATAAGGTCTTTTTCACCTTGGCTTTGCGCGGCTTTATAGGCAATAAGAATCCTGGCTTCCCGCATGAGCGCCCATAGCACGATGGCGGATGCAACACCTTCTGCGTTTAGGGAATTCAATATTTTTAATATTTTATCAACCTGGGCTGACAATACCGATTCCACCAGCTTGAACACATCGTACCTTGAACTGTCTGCCACTACGTCGATGATTTGCTGCGTGTTCAACTTGCCTGATCCATACAACACATACAGCTTTTCAATCTCTTGAGCAGCCGCCAGAAGGTTGCCTTCTACCCGGTCAGCAAGTAGCTTAACCGCTCCTGGCTCTGGCAAGATATCACGTTGCTGCATCCTATCCTGTATCCAGCGATGAAGATCCTGCCCCGTTAACGACCAAACTTGTATAACGCAACCGACCTTGTCTATGGCCTGAAACCAGGAAGATTTTTGTGCGTCCTTGGTGATTTTTCCGGCAGTAATCAGCAACAAAGTGTCTTCGGGAAGCCGTTGGCAATACGCCGCTAATGCTTTTGCGCCTTCTGCGCCTGGCGTTCCGGTTGGCAATCTTAGGTCGATAATTTTTTTATCCGCAAAGATGGAAAAAGTATCCGCCGCTACATTCAGTTGCTTCCAGTCGAACAGCTTATCAACAAAAAATATTTCTCTGACCGTAAAATCTCGTGTCTTTGCTACTTTTCTGATGGCATCCGCCAGTTCGCCCAATTGTTGTGGCTCGTCACCACTAATGAAATAGACAGGGGCTAAGGTTTTCTGCAATGCGGCAGCTAACTGCTGGGGCTTGATCTGCACTATTTGCCTTTCGTCTCTACTACCGCGCGGCCACGGTTAATAATTGTCTTGACTACTTGCTGGTACATTTCATTTCTGATCACTGTTTCTTCATTGCCCTTGGCGATAACATCTTGCTGATCGTTAAAGTATTCGCGCCTGAATTCGATGGGTTCACGCCCTACCAGCACACCATTTTTGGCATCAAGCAGTTCATATTCCAGATGACCTGCCAGCTCAATCTCATTCGACCGTCCTCTTTGGCTTAAAGACAATACTCTGCGATCAATGTTGTCATCAAATATTCTCAGTACAAGATCCGCCTTTTCTGGTGAGTCGGTAAGCTGCCCAGAAGATGATTTCAATACAGTAATTAATTGCTCACGTAATGCAGGCGAGCCACCTTGCAAAAAGATGGTTTTCATACCCGCAGGTAAACCATAAGCTCCTCGCAAATGGTAGCCGCAGGCCGTAGTTAGCAGGGCAATAATTAAGATGAAAGATCGATTTATCCGCACAAGCAAACTCCTATACAACGATATTGACCAATTTCTTAGGCACGATAATGACTTTCTTCACGGACTTACCTTCAATGAATTTAAACACTTGCTCATCAGACAAAGCCGATTTTTCTATGTCTTCATTAGACGCAGTTGCTGACACGGTGATTTTACTGCGTAATTTGCCATTAACTTGCAATACCAATTCTAAGGAATCTTGCTGTAATGCCGACTCGTCAAATTGCGGCCAAGGCATTGCAACCACAGCTTCCGTATGACCCAACTCCTGCCATAACTGGTGGCAGATATGTGGCACGATGGGTGCTAACATTAGCACAATAGCATCCAATCCTTCTTGCCGTATCGCCTTACCGTTATTGGATTCGTCCTCAAATTTCGATAAGGTATTCAACAATTCCATATTCGCCGCGATAGCCGTGTTAAAAATGGTGCGTACACCCATGTCATGACTGACTTTCTGGATGGTTTGGTGTGTGTGCCTTCTTATCGTTTGCTGGTCAGGTGTTAGTGTTGCCTTGTCTATGGGGCGCTGTATAACACCGGATGCGACATGAAGATAAGCTTGTCTCCATAGCCGTTTCAGGAATCTTGATGCACCCTCCACGCCAGTATCTGACCATTCCAAAGACTGCTCAGGCGGTGCAGCAAACATGATGAACAAGCGCACGGTATCTGCGCCGTATTGGTCGATTAAGCCTTGTGGATCAACGGTATTGCCTTTGGACTTGGACATTTTGCTGCCGTCTTTTAGCACCATGCCTTGGGTCAATAATTTCTTGAACGGCTCGTCGCAAGTTACTAGACCTTCATCACGTAGTAATTTGGTATAAAACCGGGCATATAGCAAGTGTAGGATGGCGTGTTCGATGCCGCCGATGTAATGATCGACAGGTAGCCAGTGGCTGGCTTTGTTATCGAGCATGGTGTCTGCTTTGTTACACGCAAACCGTGCAAAATACCAGGACGATTCCATGAAGGTATCGAACGTATCGGTTTCGCGCCGTGCTGCTTCACCGCAGGTCGGGCAGGTGGTTTTCGAGAATGTCGGATGCGCGATTAACGGTGATTGCGAGCCATCCAGTACCACATCTTTTGGTAAGGTGACGGGTAAGTCTTTTTCCGGCACAGGAACTGTACCGCAATCGTCGCAATAAATGACTGGAATCGGCGCACCCCAATAACGCTGGCGGGAAACACCCCAGTCACGTAGGCGGAATTGCACCTGCTTATCGCCGAGGTCTTTGGCGTTCAGGTCGGCAGCAATAGCATCTATGGCATCTTTTGAATTCAGGCCGTTATACTTTTCACTATTAACCAAAAGCATGGATTCATCTTTAGCGGCATACCAAGGCTGCCAATTTTGGTTGTCGAAAGGCTGCTCATCATCGGCAAATGTTTCGCTTCTTCGGTTCAAAACCTGAACAATCGGCAATCCGTACTTATTGGCAAAATAAAAATCCCGCTCGTCATGCGCTGGCACAGCCATGACCGCGCCTTCGCCATAGCTCATCAACACATAGTTACCGACCCATACCGGAATCTGTTCGCCAGTGAGTGGATGGGTGACGAAAATACCGGTATCCAAACCTTTCTTTTCCATCGTCGCCATATCGGCTTCAGCAGTTCCACTTTGCTCACATTCCTTCAAGAAGTCTGCAAGCTTTAGATTGATCTTGGCGGCATAAATCGCCAATGGATGTGCCGCAGCCACCGCACAAAAAGTAACACCCATAATGGTATCGGCACGGGTGGTATAAACCCAGAGCAACTCCTGCTTATCTTCAATCTCATAAGGGAATGCAAACCGTACACCGTAGCTTTTGCCGATCCAGTTGGCCTGCATGGTCTTGACCTGCTCAGGCCAGCCGTCCAGCTTATTTAAGGATTGCAGTAATTCATCGGCATAAGCGGTTATCTTCAAAAACCACTGGGCAATTTCCTTACGTTCGACTTTGGTATCACAACGCCAGCAACAGCCGTCGATCACCTGCTCATTAGCAAGCACAGTCATGTCTTTTGGACACCAGTTGACTGGCGCGGTTTTCTTGTAAGCTAAACCTTTTTCCAGCAATCGAAGAAAAAACCATTGCTCCCATTTGTAGTAATCAGGATCGCAAGTGGCTAATTCCCTGTCCCAATCGTAACCGAAACCCAGACGTTTAAGCTGGTCACGCATGTAGTCGATATTGCTGTAAGTCCAATCGGCTGGATGCACACCGTGCTGCATGGCGGCATTTTCTGCCGGTAGACCAAAGGCATCCCAACCCATCGGTTGCAGGACGTTCTTGCCCAACATGCGCTGATAGCGGCTGATGACATCACCAATGGTGTAGTTACGTACATGCCCCATGTGCAGCTTGCCGCTAGGGTAAGGGAACATGGACAAGCAATAGTATTTTTCACGGTCAGGTGTTTCAAGGGCTTTAAATGCGCCGGATTCTTCCCATAGTTTTTGTACGTTTTGCTCAATCTCTAGCGGTTGATAGTTTTCCTGCATCCTTATCGTCTTTCGTCGGTCAAAAGCGTTAGAATACCGTACCGACGCATAAATCTAAAGTGGCATTTTCAGGAGAAGACTCATGGCTAAAAATAAATTAGTTACTGCTTACACGGACTTGATGGAACAACTCTATCTGGCGATGGACAATTCTCTGCACTCAATGGCTGATGCCTGGGATATTGCCAAAGCGAAGATGGGCAAAGCGGGCGAACTCACCCATGAGGAAATCAGCACCATTTCCGATGCCCTCAAACGTGATATTGAAAGCGCGGCTCACGGGCTACCAGGTCATCAAGATACTAATTCCCTATCGGAATGGTTTAAGTTTGATATTGATTTGATTGAGAATTTTACCTTGGATGCTTTTCTCAGCTTAGCAGACAAAACCCGCATCGAACTTGCAAAACTGGGCGAGGAAGCCAAAACCCACCGTTACCAAAGCGGTGATGTCACTTCTCCTGGAACGTTTATTTGCGACCACTGCGACAAGGAAATTGCTTTCAAAGCACCCAGCCAGATTCCAGAATGCCCTGCCTGTCACGGCAAAACCTTTATCAGGATTTGATATTCATCGCTTTAGTCCTATAATGGGACTTTCATCTATTTGATTTAACCGGGGAAATAATATGCGTAGAGTCATTTTTAACCAGAAAGGCGGGGTCGGAAAATCAACAATATCATGCAACCTCGCGGCCATTAACGCCGTTATGGGCAAGAAGACCTTGGTAATCGACTTGGATATTCAAGGCAATTCTACGCAGTATCTGCTGGGCAAAAAAATAACGGACAGTGACAAGACCATAGCCCATTTTTTTAAAGATTGCTTAAGCCTTTCACTATTTGGTGGCAGCACTAACTCTGGATTGGAAAATTGTATCCACGAAACGCCATTTCCAAACTTGTACGTAATACCCTCACACCCTGATCTTGAGCCGTTACAAGCCCGATTGGAATCGCGCATGAAAGTCTTAAAGCTAAGGGATGCACTCGATAACCTGAGCGGATTCGACGCTATTTACCTGGATACGCCGCCCGTGCTTAACTTCTACAGTCAATCAGCACTGATTGCGGCCGATACCTGTCTAATTCCATTCGATTGTGACAGCTTCTCCAGAGAAGCCTTATACACCTTAATGCAAACAGTTGCCGAAGTTAAGGCCGACCACAACAGCAAGCTGGAAATTGAAGGTATTATCGTCAACCAATACCAAAAACAAGCCAATCTACCCAATCAACTGGTAGACGCACTGATTGCAGAAGGCTTGCCTGTATTTAGCGCAATGATTTCACCTTCCGTAAAAGTTAGAGAATCCCATTCCGCCTCCAAACCTTTGGTGCATTTTGTGCCTAAGCACAAATTGACCACTGAATACCAAGCCTTATACGCGGAGATACACGGTAGTTAACACTAAAAGACTATCTGTTAATTCCTAACGCTATGCGTACAACGTCAACATAATGTGTAGCCAACAAGCTCGACTCACCATACCAGCATAAAAATCATCCGTATTCGGATGATTTTTGCTGTCACAACTGATTTATAGCTTCTGATTTAGGTAAATTTTGCACAAAAAAAACCCAGCCGCAAAGCTGGGTTTTTCCACGGACTAAAGAGACTTAAAGTGCAATAGAGCTTGACTCAGATGGTCTTTGTTTTGTACCGTCTTGTGGATCCATACAGCCAGTTAAGCCAACAATCATTAAAGCAACAGCTACAAGTGATATAACTTTTTTCATAAAATCATCCTCCAATGGGTTTGAATTTTTTATTTTATTGTGCGCCTTAGAAGCACGGTGAATTTATATCATGACTGGAAAAGGGATGCAATAATTAAAACTCTATCAGCTGACCCTGGCTACAGAGAATTGATGTCCACGGGTAAGTCGTCACTCATTTGATTATTAGACCATTTCACCGATCCTATGGTAAGCCATTGAGATAAAAAGTTTTTATGCAATTGATCTGATACCCAATGCGGGGACGCAGCAATTTTTTTCATTTTTATCTTAAAAACTGCACCTTCAAGGTTTAAACCTATTCTATTACCCCAGAAAGCCGTTACCTTCATGATGAATTTTCGCAAACGCTGATTATCAATCGTTGGAGTCACGGCAATATTTGCCCACATCGAGTGAACACGACCCCAATTAGGCGCTAGCAAACGTCCCTGCTCGTTGACGAACGGCAACCAACGTTCAGTTCCGTCTGAATCTAAGTAAGTAATCGCCAAAATACGGTCGTAACCCGCGAAATGGTCGTGCAAATACAGTGCATGAGGGGTAATACCCCAAAAGGTCGAAGACAGCATCAGCAGGGCATTACTGGCCTGAGAAATAGGCTGGCTGATTGCTATCTTTTCAGCAGCTATGGGCAGTCGGTACACAACACCATAATGAATTGTGCTGTTTAGTTGGAAAAACACCAACACTATCACTATTTTCGTTAGCATTCTGGACAAAACTTTGGGCTTTTGCTGACCAAACTGCTCGAATATTTGATGATATAAGGTTTTATCCAACATGGGACGATCAACCAGACATTCAGCATCACAGTTTATGCGCTGCCGAGTATCGGCGATTGCGCGGTATTTTTGTTCCACGTACTGCCTAATACCAGGTAAGCCCAACAGCAGTCCAAATAGAGCCAAATAGCGTATTTTAAGCAGAATTTGTTGATAAGTATCAACACCTGAATAAATCCTGTCACGCTCGTCTAAGGCGTATAAATCGGTTAATAAGGTAGTCATGCCAATTGAAGCCAGCCCTGGGTAATTGACAGCATGTTCCTGGACAGGTTTAAAGTCTACACACTTGAATACATCAAAGTGATTCAACGTTAACACGGTACGATTACACAATGGACATTGTTGATCGTAAAACACGGTAAGTACGGGTTGTTTAGCCGTAAACCACCGAGTAATGCTACGCCACCATCTAAATGGCACTAACAGCACATAAAAAATGAGCATACCTATACCAAATGGGTAGATATTCAAAGTCATTATGATACCCAAGTGCATTGATAACCCGATCAACAAATAAACCACCCGTAACCGCCGATGTGCGAAAAAAAACACAAAGGTCAATTGGAAAACCATAATGGTGTAACCAATGGTTTTTTGCAGCCATTCAATATTTAATAGCGGCGAGGTATCCAACGCAGAAACATAGTACGGCTGAGTTGCCGGCAACCAAGAACCCAAACCATTACGCCAATGCTCGGCAAACAGCTTGTGAACATCGGAATCCAGATAGAGGAAACCCAGACATACCAAAACGGGGATGTGGTAAGCAAGCGCTGAAACTGTCGCTTGTGGATAATTGCTGTAATGTTTGAATGGGGTACTTAGCTTATAGCGCAGGCTGTCTATCGAAAATGCCCGATCACCCGGCATAAACAGCAGGAAAAATCCTGTGCCGATCATGAAGGTATCAAAACCACCATCAAAATCCCGCTGCATCGGCGTGAAGTTTACAAAAATAATCCAGAAGACGTAGTTGGCGGTTATCGCAAACGGGTATCGATAACCTACTGCCACACAGGTAGCGACGATGCCCCATAAGCCGAGAAAAAGCGGAATACTGGGAAACTCAACGTCTATATACGGAACAGGATCAAAAATTAAGTGATTGAAATAATACAGGAAAAATATTTCCTGCAAGGTAACTAGCCCATAAAAAACGCGAAATAAACCGATACCCGTAGCGGGTACTTGTTGTAAAAGCAGGTGAACTATTTTGTGATATACGAACTGATACATTTCAAAATTCGAAACATCGAAAAAAAATGTACGAACCTTTCGGCAAAGGCGTTGTAAATAGTGTGAAACGCAGATAAAACTAAGGCCGCTAACGATTCAAACGAATCCTTAGCGGCCTAAGAATAAAAAATCGAATATTAGCTTATTGTTCGTCGTCTGGATGTGGCGCAAAAACCCATTTCAACAGCAAAGTAACTACGCCTATAATCACAAGAAGACCTATTATGCCGCCTGGTGTTTTTAATGTTTCGGTCATATCTAAGATGAAGCCCATGTCTGTCCTACCTATGTGTTGTATTTTAGAGATTGCTACTATAGTGCAGCAAATGGAGGAGATAATGATACTTTAGGCAACTTTAAAGTCAAGGTTTTGTTGCATGGGGAATCAGTAAACCCAAACTATTCTGCTTCAAATTCACGCAGATGTCGACGCGCACGAATAAGTGAAATGGCAACCACACAAACCAACGCTGCCAAAGAAAACTCCAATACTACGAATGAAGCTATCTTAAAATAAGCAAACAGTGGATGCACAAACCTGACCAGCCAACCACCCGCCTCATCAGCAAGTGCGGAAATGTAAGTTAAACCACTTAACCAGATTTTCAGTGTTGTTGAAAAATTCGTCATCAACATTAAGTGCGTCAATGTCACGACCAACATACCCATCGAAAACAAATGAAAATGCGACACTTCCAACATCCCTTGGTAGCTTTTGGGCTGGGTAAATTGCTCCTCAGAACCGAGGTAATAAGCAATGACGGATTTCGGCGTTAAATCCATGTGATGAAAATACATCATGCCATTACTAAGCCATAGCAACGCAACATAGCCCAAGAACATCAACACCAGGGCATTCAGCAAGGATTTACGGTGCTGCTCGCCTGTCACAAAATACCGCATCAGTTTTTCCCTGGATTTTTAACCATCGCAAGGTATAGCGCAATCACTTTGCGGACACTATTGACAGCAGCTCGTGTACTTAACGTCGCACCGGAAACACCTTGAATGCCTTTGCTAAAGTCCAACTCTGCTAATGGTTTGTTGTTAAGTTGCTCAAACCAGCGTTCTGGGGGTTGATATTCTGGCGGCTCATGAAATGCCAAAGTATAGACATTACGTAACACTCCTTCAGATGTCAGCACGACCATTAAAGTTTCCGGTTTAGTCCGCACGGTAATGGTTTCGATGGCGGCATAGCCCAAAATTTTGTCGTTTTGTTTGCCAACATAAAAGGTAAACATGGCAGAATCGAGCTTTACTTTGGCTTCTTTTTGAATGCTTGCCATTTGCTGCTCATCAGGGAACAGCGACAGATTTTCTATCTGTGCGCCTTCACCAAATGCCAGCACCATTGCCTCGTTTTTGCTGTAAAAAATAGTGGCAAAGCTGGGTAAAGCAGTAGCCATAAGCCATAAAAACAGGATTAACTTGGTGTTGTGTGACATGTCCGTTCGTAATCGTAAAGGTATCAAAGTCATTTCAAAGCATTACCAAAAATTCAGTTCCAAACAAAACGCCAGCTCAATCGGTCAACTTTGCCAATTGATGACTGGCGTTGCCGCTTTATTCAGTATAACGGCTTGAAAGTGAAATCTATACGGAATACTGAGGGTTTCGTTAGAAAATAAAGCCAAAGCCTAAGTTGAAATCATCTGGCACACTGCCTTTTTTAGCACCAATGTTACGATAATCCGCTTTAATCACGACATTAGGAATCGGTTTGTACTGCAAACCAAACTGATAAATATGCCTGTCCATATTCGCATTATCAAGAAAGCCATTCGGTGCCGTCGCAATCGTATCAAATTGTTCATAGCGGAAAAACGGTGCTAAATACTGCGCTGTATCCTTGAATATGAGCGGCAAAACATCATAGCCGACCTCAGTGTACCAACCGTAATTCTCTGAACCGACGGTTTCACCTTTTTCGGCGCTTAGTAGATCGGCGTTGTTAACATGCCCCCATGAACCTAATGCGCGCCATTCTAAACCCCGGTATTTCCATTGGGCGTGAGCTTCGTAAAGCTGGACTAACACATCCGGCGTTTGTCCTGCAAAGGTTTGGTTCTGCCCTGAATTTCCGACATAAGCAGAACCGCCAACAGACACACCAGGCAATACCTCAGGCGCATAATCCATACGAGCAACATAGCCAAAATTTTCTGCCTTGGCATTGCTCCCGCTACCACGCCCATCACGAATACCGCTAGAACTAAACTCCGCCGCATTCAAGCCATTGACCACATAGGTCGTATACGTCAGCTCTGGCGTGATTTGCCCGAACAAACCCACACCAATTTCGCGCCAAGTACTGGGAATAATGCGGCGCTCAACTTCAGGGCGGTTATTGCCAAAGAAGAACGGCGGCTCATGAATCTGGTTGATAAACCCCATCGGCATCAACACCAAACCCGCCCTGATATTCGCCAAGGGATCAATGAAAAAATCCAGTGCCGCAAACTCAACAGACACCTCACCTTTTTCTTCTGAGCCTTCCCCAGTCGTCGCATGTTCAAATTCAATTTCACTATTGAACAGGATGTTATCGGTAAATTTGTAACCGGCATACAACACTAAGCGTTCCATATCGGCATTATCGACATTATTCTTCTTGTCGCCGACATTCGCTTGATAATTGGCTTCGCCATACCCACCTATAGATAACCCTTTGCCAACTTGATAAATTTTCGATGCCGCAGGCCCTAAGCCATAAGCGCTTTTGTATTTGGCTTCTTCCGGAATTGCCAGGTTGGTGCGTAACTTTTCAACCTCCTGACTTAACACGTCGGTTTTGCGCTCCAAATTTTTCACGTTGCTTGGAGCTGGCGCATCTGCAATCGGCGGGTGATCGCTTACTGGTGCATTAGCCATTTGTACTTTCATCGCCTGAATTTCCTGCTGCTGTGCCTGGATAATCTTCCACATATCATCCATTGTTTTTGGTTTTTCCAAGGCATAACTGGGTACGTTTAATGTAAACAGCACTATTACTGCAATACTTGCAAGTGCCATTCGGTTAATCTTCATAGCTATTTCTCCGTTCATTATTAAAACTGGTGAACAGAGTATAATACAAATGAACGGTAAGATACAAATGATTCTTATTTGTATCTTACCGTTTATTAAATAACTTGGTATTACCCCCTCACTTCTTAGGAAATTTATTCATTTCCTGCCACTTAAATCCGCTTTCTCTCGTATATCAAATAACTGTACCTATTTTGGCTCAGACGGCTCCATCAAACTCAACATTCTCAACGCCATTCAACACCAGAAAATGTTTGCCTTTTGCGCGTGAAATAAGCGTGATGCCCGATTGTTTCGCCATTTCCAGGCCCATTTGGGTTGCACCGGAACGCGACAGCAATACGGGTATGCCCATTTGCGAGACCTTAATCACCATTTCCGAAGTCAGGCGGCCTGTCGTATAAAATATCTTATTGTCACCGGAAATATTGTTCAGCCACATATAACCCGCGATGGCATCAACGGCGTTATGCCTGCCCACGTCTTCAATAAAAAAGTCGATGTTCGTGCCGCTGCATAAAGCGCAACCATGCACCGCACCGGCAGTTTTATACACTTCGTTATAGTTTTTTAACGCATCCAACATGCCGTAAAGCGTGGATTGCTTGATGGCGTAAGCTGGAATTTTGATGGCTTGCAGTTTTTCCAGCAATTTGCCAAATACCGTGCCTTGCCCACAACCTGTGGTAACGGTACGTTGTGCCATTTGCTGGGTCAATTGTTCTGCCAGTTGTTCATTTTGATGTTGGGTAACAACGGCTACGGCTTCGGTAGCCCAATCAACCTGCACTATTTTGATATCGCCGATATTGTCGAAAAAGCCTTGGTTTTTTAGATAGCCTAAGGTTAACAGTTCGGGATGCGTACCCATCGTCATTAAGGTGACTATTTCCTGTTTATCGACGTAAAGGGTCAATGCCCGTTCCCCGACCAGCTCTATATCACGGGGTTCTCCATTTTCATCGACGGCAACCGTAGTCATGGAAAAAGCCAGCCCGGCGTTGGTCATGTCGGGTTGATAGGATTCTGGTCGGCCTGATTGATGCGCCCTACCCTTCATCTTGCGCCTCTAAATCGGATAATTCCGTTAGGGTGTTGATATTGACAAAAATCTCCGGCTCGGCACTGAAATCGGCTTTGACCATTTTGTGTTGTGCTAGCCAAAGGTCGATTTTGCGTTGTCCACTGAGCAAATACTCTTGCAGGCTGGATCTTAATGTCGTTTTTATCGCCAAAAAAACCGGGTGCAAGCGTTCACCGTCAAAGGCCACCGCAACATCGGCATCGTTTTCTGCACGTGTTGATAGCAATTTTTGCAGATGCCCCGCCTTAACTAAGGGCGAGTCGCACGGCATGACCAGCAATACGCCCGTTTCTGCAAATAGCATCGCCGTCAATACGCCTGCCAGTGGGCCATCAAAATTGTTTGTTTGGTCGCTGACAACTGGTAACCCAAATTGCTGGTATTCGACGATATTTCGGTTGGCATTGATGATAGTTTGGCCTGCAATCGTACTCATTGCAGCAATGGCATAACTCACCATCGGCTGGCCTTTAAAGCTGATTAAGCCTTTGTCCTGATTATTCATGCGCCGAGCAAGCCCTCCCGCAAGAATCACGCCCGTCACTTTTGTTTGCATGTCCATAATGTTAAGCTCTGCTTCTATTTAACGAGTGTTAGTAAGATGATTGCACGTTGTATCATTTTCGCAAGCTTATTGTTTTTTGCAGGCTGCGCTACCCAACCAGCAGGTGAGTTTGTGTCTTATTATCAGGTAGAAACGCACAAACCTTACGATGATGTGTTGGCGGAACTTGAAATCGCCATCGCCGAAAACAATTTCAGGATAACCGGACATAGCCGCGTTGGCAAAGTGATCCGTGACCGTGGCACCAAAAATTTCCCCGAATACGACACCATCCAGTTTTGTAACCTGACCGAAGCCAAAACCATACTGTTGATGTCCCCACAGGCCATCAGGCACATGCCCTGCAATGTAATCGCCTACCAATTTCAAGATAAGACCATCGTCAGGACTCATTTGTTGCCCACGGACACCGACAACAAAGCATTGGATGCGTTTTCGGTTAAAATGAACCAGGTTTTGAAAAAAATTGTCGATTTTGCGGCGGAAGAATAAGCCTTAGAATCTCGATAAATGTCCACTAAAAGGAAAAATAGTCTTCATGAAAACACACAACAAATCTCTAATGTTTAGCTTGGTTACGGTATTTACATTAATCGGCTGCACCACAATCCCAGAAAAAGCACCTGAACAAGTGCAAGCCGCCGTGAAAACGAACGACTACCCCACCCGTGATCGTGTCGAATACGTCTTAAATTGCGTAGCCCAGCACGGTGGACTCACCTTCATCACCCAGTATGCGTGTGGCTGCAAAATAGATAATATCGCTGGAAAACTCAGTTTTGCTGATTACGAAGCAGCCAGGACTTTCTCAATGTTAAAAAGTACGCCTGGCGAGGCTGGTGGCGTGTTCCGCGATCCTCAGCAATCCAAAGATTTACGGAAACAACTGAAAGAAGCTGAGGCTTATGCAGAAAAACAATGCTTTGTTAAGTAGGTTATTCGTGGATTTAATTTTCAGGCGTATTAAATTGAAAATCTAATGAGGTCATTTAATAATGGAATGAAATATACTGCTAGTTAAGTAACTTGCAGTTATAGCAGTCTGCTTGAAATGGCAGGGGTTAAAGGCTTTTTTACAAAACCAACAGGCAATAAAAAGCCCACATAAAGTGGGCATGTTGAGTTTTATTATAGTTATTATTTCGTTGTACTGTGTGTCGCCTGCACAACTCAACTCAAGCAGAATTACTTTTTTATTATTGTTATATATCAATAGCCTAAAAGGCTATTTCCCCCTCTATACCGACGGTTAAACCGGCATCGCTCCGAAAAGCTGGGGCTATTGTATATCTGAAAAAACGCTCTTGTCCAACAAAAAAAGTCATTTTTTAAAATAATTAACACTTCCTTAAAAATCACTTTTTATTACAGTTAGTTACAAATGGTGATAAATCGTTATCTATTAAATTTGTAAGCAGAGGCTGACCTAAAAACGATCCTGTTAAGCTTAGGTTCAGGAAAGTGTTAACTGTTTATTGCTCGCGTCTGGCTTCAATTTGCTCGTTCAAAAAGAAATCATGCCTTCCTCTAAGTATAGCCCTCAACTGCGGATTAAGCCCTTTTGATTGCTGTGCCAACCTGATCTGGAAGATCGCATCCTGAATTTGCCCCATCGCATAATAGTATTCCGCCAAATAACGATGGGATTCTGCGGATTGTTTTAGATCGTTATAGACTTGCGCCATCAATTCATAATAAACCGGAAGACTTTGGGTTTTATAAGGCAAAGCAGATAAATTCTTCTTGGCGGTAACAGAATCCCCAGACCGCACCAAAGCGGTAATATATTCAAGCTTAATGGCTTCGTTACTGGGAAATTGCTCGGTGAGTTGCTGATACCGCGCTAACGCAAGCCGATAATTTTTGGACTCAAGGGCGGTACGCGCAAGCGCATTTGCATAGTGCGATTGCCCTGGATTTTGTTTTGCTAATTGCTGAAAAATCGATTCCGCTTCACTGTATCTTTGCGCTTTAAGCGCCACCAAACCCGTGCCGTATCGTGCGACAGTCCGTTGCTCACTTGTCCCTTGTGTTAAGCCAGATTGAAACTGTTTTGTCGTTGCAGCATCGTCATTACTGGCTAAAACCTTGAGTTTCGCACGGATTAATTGATAGCTTAAGGAATCTGGATATTGTCTGTATGGATAGGTTTCTGCCCGTCCACGAGTATCGGAGATACGCGATGCAGTGACCGGATGTGTCCGTAAAAACTCCGGCACATCCTTGCCATAATAGCGGCTGGACTGTTGCAAGCGTTCAAAGAACGTCGGCATACTGCGGGGGTCGTATCTGGCTTCTTGCAAAGTTTGCATACCCACACGATCTGCTTCCATTTCGTTTTCACGGGTAAAATCAATCTGGAATTGTACGCTGCTACCCATAATCGCCATTATTGCCGCTTGCCCCAAGGCGGGTGATTGTGTACCCAACAGTATCGCCGCCAGGGTTGCTGCCATTGTAGGCACTGAAAGCCGCCCAGCAGCTTCTGCGGCACGATACAAATGCCTCTGGGTGACGTGAGCAATTTCGTGTGCCATCACCGAAGCCAGTTCGCTTTCCGCTTCGGTCAAGACGATCAAACCCGAATTAACGCCAATATAGCCGCCTGGTCCTGCAAACGCGTTGATGTCGTTTTCCAACACGACAAAAAAATGGAAGGGCAAACTAGGGCCGTCACTGTTAGCCACCAATTTTTGACCGATGGTTTGGATATATTCCTGAATTTCCGCATCTTGGTTGATGGTAATTTGGGAATGCAGGCTCCTGAAAAAATATTCGCCTAATTCCTTTTCTTCTGCGGGAGTAATGATAGTACCGGAAGAATCGCCCATATCGGGCAAGACAATCTTAGTATTAAGTTCAGCCTGATAGGTAACAGGGAAGACGACCAGCACCAACGCTAAAATAATACGAGGGGTAATGAATTTCATGGCGATGGGACTGTTGTAGGTAAGCTTAGTTCCAGTACTTCAAAATTCTCAATAGTAAATAGTCGCTTAAATAACATCTTTGTCTATCAGTATTTAGCCGCTTCAGCCTTAGCTTTCTTAGCACCACCAACGTTCTTCTGCAACTCCCTGGCATTCGCTATCAATAACCAACTGTGTTTTTTCAAGGTATTGTCATTGACCGCCAAAAGCGCGGCTTTTCTGGCAAGATCTTCTGCTAATCGTGGTTTTGATTGCTTTAAGCGCAATACTGCCAATTTATAGTACAAAGTCGCATTTCTAGGCTCAATGCGAATAGCCCGCTCGATAGATGCAACGGCAGAATCCTGATTGCCGCCTTGGCTATTCTCATTAGCCGCCATAACTAGCGATCCTACAGCGGGAGTTTGTGGAGCAAAGGTTTCTAATGGGACTAACGCTTCGGGTGCTTTCGGTACTACCGGAGCTGGAGGAGCTATCGGAGCAACAATCTCTGCGGGTTTTGGTTGATCCGCAGGGGGCTCTGTTTCCGGCAGGTTTCCTGTTTCCGCCGTTGGATCAGTTCCAAATGGATCAGTCGTTTCAGGAGGTTGCGTGGGGTCACTGCCAGGTGCTACTGGCGGCGGCAAATCAGGTTTAATCTCTACCATTTCCGGCGCTTTACCTAAGCCTTCAAGCGGTTTAGTAACTATGATTTGCGGTGGCTGATGTTGGACTGGATTGTCTGGCGTACCCAGATACGGGTCATCGCCATTATTTCCAGCTTGTCCGCCAAATACCGGTGCTGGCGGTTGCCCACCAAAATCCGCACAAGCAGTAAGCAGAAATGTTACGAAAAAAGCGAATAGTAGGTGTCTGATTTGCATGTGTTATTGAAAACCCCTTTAAACTTCATAAGCCGTGAACAATGACTAATCAATTCATTTCTAGTCAGAAATGAACCCGTTTTGCGACATTCTAACCTACAAAGTATTTCTTCCAAAAATACCCTAAATTAGCAAAGATAACTCGCATTTTTTACAATCATAAACAATCAACATCGCTTTTAACAAAACTATATTATCAATAACTTAAAGCACAAACTTAATATTCTTATAGGAAATTAAGCTTAATCTAGTATTAAGCTGAATCCCACGAAGCGGCTAAACAAGCGACCGCAATCGCAGGAGCGCAATCAGCTACGGTATGTTCTGAGTTAAACCACGTGTCTGAACATAATTCGGCAAAATCCAGATACGGGCGACCTACATTTTGTGCTATCTGCTTGACCAGAAACCGCCCTACGCCAGCACCTATTATTGGGCTATTATTTGTTGCTAATTGAATGCGTTTCCCGTGTCGCTCACAAGCAGTTTGGATTCTTGCCAGTTGCTGTAGCCGAAGATTGTTAGCAAAGCATTGCCAGCGAGCCAGTTCATTATCGTGATAATCGCAACCTATCATTCTTGCCAGCCGTTTGGCACTGGCTGCTACGGTTTTTTCTGCGCCATCAGCACTATCGCATTGGTCGTGCGATTCGTTCAATTCGCCAGTTAGCCGATACACGTCTGCCATCGTGGCAAAATATTCTGCCATTATGCCGACTTCTTTGCCCTCATCCTGGGCAGATTGTGCGACTGCCATGACGGCGGTACGCACGATTCCGGTATAAATCATTTCCTGCGAAATTAACCGCTGATAGTCGCTATAACCTTCTGCCAACACCTTGCCACCACTTAATAGTAGAATATCGGTAGTTGTGCTGCCAACATCAACAAACAAACCGCTGCCAATCTTTTGCGCCGCCCAAGTCGCGCTTGCCAGCCAATTGGCTGACGCAATGTTGGCATAATGCTTCGGTTTAACCTCAGCCATCCGCAAAAAGCCGTCTTTACCTGCATAAACTATCACCTCAGCATTCGGTAAAAGCTGGCTCATTGCCACCAGAATATGCTTAACGCCATCATCCCTGCCCTCAAACAGATCAACCAATTCGCCGGTCATGGTCAGCACATGCTTATTGATGTGCGTTGGCGATTGGCTAAGTATTGCTTGCACGGCTTCATGCAGTTTATCTATGCCCTTCCATAACTGGCAAGGACGTTGATAGACAGCAATGATGTCCGATGGTGGCTGAATAATCGCGGCCTTAAGATGAGCACCGCCGATGTCCCAACCCATGATGTTAGTTTGCATGGTTTTCCTGCCCCGTGATATTGATGTAAACGGGTTGATTACGGGTCGGTTCTAGTTGCGGATCGCCCGACAATAAATCTAGGACTGCACTGGCGCAATTAATGCCCAGGGCTTCATGTATACCCGCATAAGATGTCGTAAGACGCGGATTGATTTCAAGAACAAGAATCTCACCTGCCGTTTCTATCAAATCAATGCCCACATAACCCCATAAACCCTGCATTGCTAGGGCTATGTTACTGACTATATGATATTTTGCGGTATCTGAGGTGAAATTCACGGTTATTCCGGTTAACTGGTATTGCTGGTCGATACGCTCAAAATATTGCCGATTAGCGCAGACCAACCAGCCGCGACCGTTTTTAAACAAGCAAGATAAGCTGGTTTTTTCACCTTGCTTGTGGGGTTGGATAATGTATTTTTGCTTGTCAATCGACTCTGTTATCGACGTAAATTCTTGTTCGTCTACAACTACATAGCTATCCGTGCAGCCGACTCCATTAACCGATTTTATTATCCATTCACCTGGCAGATAACTAAAATCGACCAGCTTTTGTGTTGGCACAGTCGCAATGCAATGCTTTTGCAAACATTGGTAAGTCAGCCATTTATTACCTGCAACAGCAACTGCGGTGGACGATGAATTCAGTAAAATTTTGCCGGACTTCTCTACGGTTTGACATAAGTTTTGTAAAACATCGTCACTTTCTGGTGCAACAACCCAAACTGCATCGCACTCCGCCAACAGACCTAGGAATTTTTGCTGACATTCGTGTTCCGGTTTAATAATATGGCTGTTAATGTGGTGCGTTAACCTTCCTATCATGCGGTAATCCAGCATGACTAAAGGATCTACTAATTCTATCCTGGTGAGATCATCCACCAAAGCTTGCAACATCAACAAGCCTTCCTGCGCCAAAGGTTCGGGAAGTTTGAACGAATTGAAGCCGCCACCAGTGATATACTCAAACACGAGAGTTTTTAACTTTTTCATAGCCGCTATTCTAGCATCACGCACCCAGACAGCGGATTAAGGTCAGATAAGCTATGCAAATAATCCCCGTCATCGACCTCAAAAACGGCATTGTCGTTCACGCCAAACTCGGCAATCGCGACGACTATGCACCATTGAAATCCGACATTTGCGCTTCTTCAGATATTTTTGACGTAATCAATGCCTTTTCGTCACTTTTTGGCTTTTCGATTATTTACATTGCCGACCTTAATGCGATTACTCGACTAGGCAATAATGCAAGCTTGCTGGATGACGTGCTAACGGCATTTCCTCACCTCCTGTTCTGGGTAGATAGCGGTTATCCTTTATGTGATGCGAGTCTACAAAAGCACAAAAATTTTTTTCCGGTGTTAGGCAGTGAATCTTTTCAGGATGAAAATACTGCTGAAATAGAACAATTTGGTAACCGTTTTATTCTATCCTTGGATTATTCAGCCACTGGCGAAATGGGCGCAAAAACTTTGTTTTCTAAGCAAGAATTATGGCCTGAAAGCATTATTATCATGAGCTTACCCAGAGTGGGCAGCAAGCTAGGTCCTGATTTTGATAGCTTAACAGCTTACCGCAAGCGCTATCCCCAACAAAAAATCATTGCCGCAGGTGGCATAAGGGACAACGAGGATTTGATAAAATTAGCGCACATAGGAACTTACCAAGCTTTAGTAGCTACTGCGCTGCATAATGGCAAAATTAGCCCTGATGACATCGCACGCTTGCAGAAAAAATAAGCTTAAAACCAAAAATGCACACCCGCAACAAATCGGGTTTCTTCGGCTTGTTTACCTTGGAATTGAATTATATCAGCCGCTGAGCCAAAGGTGCTTGCCCATTCTATGCCGATATAAGGTGCAAATTCACGTTTGATTTCATAGCGTAAGCGTAATCCCGCTTCAATATTAGATAAACCACTGCTAACCAAACGTGACGGATCACTTTGGCTATAAAAATTCACTTCGACGCGGGGTTGAAGTATCAGTTTTTGGGTGATAAGCACGTCATATTCTGTTTCGAGACGAAAGGCGGTGCGGCCTTCTTCACCTACATAAGCGGTCGCTTCTACGTATAGCCAATACGGCGCAAAGCCCTGTACCCCAAAAGCCCCCCAAACTCGGTCAGTTCCTAAGCCACTATCGACACGAACACCCAGTTGCGTATCCCAGAACGCGGTCAGGGCATGACCCCAAAGTGCTTCATTACGGTTATTTTTGAATGTACCTTGGTCGATTTCGCCTTCCGCCCTGATAACTAACTTATCGTAGTCTTGCCCGTACCACGCTTGCCAGTCGTAAGTCATGGAAAAGTCATCTCGTGCGTTTACGCCTTCCAAACGATCAACAATAAAAGCACCTAAATAGTGTGAATCCCCCATTACTGGTTTCGATAAGTCACTGTAATCGTGACCATCAGTATAAGCATGGGGATCGCGGTTGTCTTTCAGTTGTTGAATGCCTTGGTCTGGCTTTAAGCTGTAATTTTTATGTTCCTCAGTTTGATCATCAGTTAGAGGCTCGTGAAGCATCATTTTGGAATGATCCATGCTTTGGTGGTCATGGCCTGGCATCATGTCCATGTTGTTTGATTCAGGCATTTCTGCCCAGGCATTTGCACACACAGTGACAAGCAATACGAAGGTAATCTTCATAAAAACATTAAGGAATGCCTTATTATGTCCTTCGACAAAGCTCTCCTGAGCATAGTTGAAGGGTTCAGGTAGAACGGCGATGTGTTTATTCCGTTCGTGGTGAGCTGGTCGAACCATGAGTGGAATAAATACATCGCCCAGATGTTTTTTAAGTAAAAAACTCAAGACACCACCACTTCCCTAAACATTCCCGCGTGCATGTGGTAGAACAAATGGCAATGCCAAGGCCAACGACCTAGCGCATCGGCGGTGACCAGAAAGGTAACGCGTTGGGCAGGTTGCACGATAATCGTATGCTTTCGTGCCTGAAATTGCCCGTCCTCGGATTCCAACTCACTCCACATACCGTGCAAATGCACCGGATGCGCCATCATGGTGTCGTTGTGCAATATAACCCGAAGCCGTTCGCCGTATCGGAAATGAATCGGTTTAGCATCGTTATATTCCACGCCATCGAAAGACCAGGTATAACGCTGCATATTGCCAGTAAGGTGTAGCTCCATTTCCCGTGTCGGCGACCTGGCATCAAGCGTTCCACCTACCGTGTGCAAATCAGCATACGTTAAAACTCGTCTGCCGTTATTTCTTAAGCCAACGCCGGGGTCGTCCAAATTAGTACGTGGCGTATCAACCCGCATATCGACACTGGCATCAAACTCCGTGCTGGCATGGTGAACTTGGATACTTTTCTTGCTGGCAGTTTTGACATCACTCATGCCAGCCATAGCGTGCATACTGTGATCCATCTGGCTCATTTGCTCAGGTGTCATTTTGCTACGATCCATACCCGCCATATCATGATCCATCGCACCCATCATATCGCCCATCGTCAACGGCTGCGCTTTGTCTAACGCAGGCACAGGCGCAGATAAGCCTGATTGTGTTGCTAATGTGCCGCGAACATAGCCGGTGCGATCCATAGACTGTGCGAAAATGGTATAAGCGTTGTCTTCCGGCGTTACGATTACATCGTAAGTTTCCGCCAAGCCGATACGAAACTCATCGACTTCTACCGGATCAATATTTTGCCCGTCCGCCGATACCACAATCATTTTAAGTCCAGGAATGCGGACATCAAAAAACGATTGCGCGGAGGCATTGATAAACCGCAACCGAATTTTCTCACCCAGTTTGAATAAGCCTAGCCAGTTATCTGTGCTGGTGTGTCCATTGACTAAATACGTGTAAGTCGATGCTGAAATGTCCGCTAAATCCGTTCGATTCATCCGCATCATGTTCCATTCATGGCGCTTTTCAACTGCTGAGGAAAGCCCTTCATCGGCAACATCATCAAACAAATCAACAATCGTCGGCTGATTGTGGTTGTAATAAGCACTTTCTTTTTTAAGCTTGGCAAATACCGCCATCGGGTCTTCGTCCGTCCAATCTGACATTAACACCACATAATCGCGGTCAGCTTGATTAGGATCGGGTTTTAAAGGATCAATAACGATAGCGCCATATAATCCAGTCTGCTCCTGCATCTCGGAATGTGAGTGATACCAATAAGTGCCGGATTGCTGCACCTTGAAGTGATAAGTAAAAGTTTCTCCAGGCGCGATACCATCGAAACTGATTTGCGGCGCACCGTCCATCTGGTAGGGCAGGATAATGCCGTGCCAATGCAGGGAAGTTTCTTCGGGAAGGAGGTTTTTAACCCTTAAAGTAACAATATCGCCTTCCTGCCAGTGCAATGTAGGCCCAGGCACAGTGCCGTTAATGGTCGTAGCGTACTTTTCTGTGCCGCTGATATTAACTATGTTATGGGCAATTGTTAGGTCGAATTCTGTGCCATTCAGCACTGGGACGGCTTGTGCATTTGCCTGTGCTTTTGCTGGCTTGATATAAGGCAGTGTAGCTATCAGGACGCAACTGTTGAACAATCCTTTAAGGAATTTTCGGCGTGAACGGCTGGCTAAAGACTTTAGGCGATTTGTTGTGATGGTCATTTGTTAATTATCAATCAAGGCTTATTAAGCCATTAATTCCTTATAGAACAATCAGTTAATATTTCCCCCATAATCCATTTATGTGGATCAAGCCCTACCTAAAATCAACAAAATGGGTGCAATTATAGTGTTTTTACGCAGCTAACTTATGTTTTTAATCAACATTAGTGTATTCAGCTTTCAAGCTCTTTGGCTAAATTGCGACCAAGCTCTCAAAAATAATGCTATTGCCCTCTTGACTTATTAATGAGAATTGTTATCATTAGCATAACATTTAGCTAGTCAGGAAATTTCCATGTACGTATGCGTTTGCAAGGCAGTAACGGATACCCAAATTAAGCAAGCCATTGACGAAGGCCTGAGATCTCAGCGTGAGCTGTTCAAATGTTTAGGTGTCGGTGGTAGTTGCGGCAAGTGCAATCCCGATGTAAAAGAACTGCTGAATGACCACAGCCGTAATCAAACCTTGATGCAAAATAACGCAAATCCCTCTATACTCGCAGCTTAATCAGCTAGCGAGATAGACCGATGAAAGGTGACCCTAAAGTTATAGAATTCCTCAATACTGCCCTGACCAATGAATTGACGGCGGTCAACCAGTACTTCTTACACGCCAGAATGTACAAAAACTGGGGCTTTAGCAAGCTTAATGAGAAGGAATATCACGAATCCATCGATGAAATGAAACATGCCGATCAGTTGATTGAGCGCATACTTTTTCTTGAAGGACTGCCCAATCTGCAAAATCTTGGCAAGCTTAGGATTGGCGAAAATCCAGAAGAAATGCTGAAGTGCGACTTAAAACTGGAACTTGAAGCCATTCCGCCGCTCAGAGAAGCCATCGCCTACTGCGAGCAGATAAAAGACTATATTTCCCGCGAAGTTTTTCAGCATATCCTTGAAAATGAAGAAGAACATGTTGATTGGCTGGAAACTCAGTTTGAGTTAATAGGTAACATTGGCATCCAAAATTATCTGCAATCGCAAATGTAAGCACTTAGTCATCCTCGTTTTATCCACTTAATTTTAAAAAAGATTTACCCAGCAATGCCCCAAATAGTTGTTTGCGCCCTGTACAAATTTGTTGAATTGCCCGATTACCAACAATTGCGGCAGCCTTTGTTTGATGTTATGGACAATAACCAAGTTAGAGGAACGCTTTTGCTTGCTCGTGAAGGCATCAATGGCACAATTGCAGGCTCACGATTTGCAGTTGATACGGTAGTAAATTGGCTAAAATCAGATCCGCGCTTGGCAGGGCTTGACTGCAAAGAATCTTTCACCGACATCCCGCCTTTCAACCGCACCAAAGTAAAGCTCAAAAACGAAATCGTCACGATGGGCATTGAAGGTATTGACCCTAAACAGGTCGTGGGTACTTATGTTGCTCCTAAAGATTGGAACAGCTTGATTTCAGACCCTGAAGTCCTACTTATCGACACACGCAACGATTACGAATATCAAGTCGGCACGTTTAAAAACGCCATCAACCCCAGCACCGAAAGTTTCAGGGAATTTCCCCAGTACGTAAAAGATCATCTTGATCCAGTAAAACACAAAAAAGTCGCCATGTTTTGCACTGGCGGCATTCGCTGTGAAAAATCAACGGCTTATCTTAAAGAACAAGGCTTTGAAGAAGTCTATCATCTCAAAGGCGGCATCCTGAAATATCTGGAAGAAGTGCCTGAACAAGAAACCTTATGGCAAGGGGAATGTTTTGTGTTTGATGAACGGGTAACGGTTAACCTCAAGCTGGAAAAAGGCGGTTACGACCAGTGCAACGCCTGTCGTATGCCGATAACCGAAGCTGACAAAGCCAGCAATACCTATGAAAAAGGCGTAAGTTGCCCACATTGTTACGACAAAAAGTCGCCAGAACAAAAATTGCGTTTTGCACAACGTGAAAAACAGATGGGATTGGCTAAACAACGCGGCGAAACCCACATCGGTACAGATGCCGCCAAAGCGTTGATAGCCAAACGAGAAGCTAAATTAAAGCGCAGACTATACGCGGCAGAACAAGAAAATCTGGCATTGCCCACCACAACTCACCATCAGTCTTCTTGATAAAAGTTATTATCAACCATTCATCAAGTAACTATCCGATAACACGGCGAGTACTTTTTCCCTGGTAATTTCATCCGATGCTGTGCGACGAACGAGGCCAGCAAAGTATCCATCAAGGTCATGATGTGACTATCGCCGTTAATTTCAAAGTGGCCGTATTGTTCGATAGCACGTATGCCGGAATCTTTAACATTACCTGCAACAATGCCTGAAAAAGCGCGCCGCAGGTTGGCGGCGAGCAGGTGTTTTTCTTGATTGCTGTGTAAGGCTAGGGCTTTCATGCTGTCGTGGGTCGGGTTGAAAGGTTCTTGAAAAACGGGGTCTATCTTTAATAGCCAGTTGAAATAATAAGCATCGCCGTGTTGCTTACGAAACGCCCTGACTTGGCTGATACCCGCCTGCATTTCACGCGCAACCGATGCAGGGTCGTCGATGATAATTTGGTATCTACGTTGCGCCTCTTCTCCCAACGTGGCTGAGATAAAGCTGTCAATTTGCTCGAAATACGTTTTCGCGCTATCAGGGCCAGAAAAAATCAATGGAAACGGCATATCCTTGTTATCGGGATGGAGCAAAATGCCCAATATATATAGGATTTCCTCAGCCGTGCCTGCGCCGCCGGGGAATACCACAATGCCGTGACCAGTGCGGACAAAGGCTTCCAGACGTTTTTCAATATCCGGCAAAATCACCAAGTCGTTGACAATGGGGTTGGGCGATTCCGCCGCAATAATCCCAGGCTCGGTGATGCCCAAATACTGTCCGTTTTTGATGCGTTGCTTGGCATGACCGATGGTTGCGCCCTTCATCTGGCCCTTCATCGCGCCAGGGCCGCAACCGGTGCAAATATCCAAGCCGCGCAAACCCATTTCATGCCCGACGTGTTTGGTGTAATCGTATTCTTTGCGATTAATAGAATGCCCACCCCAGCACACGACCAGCTTGGGGTTAGCCATCGGGCGCAAAATATTGGCGTTACGGAGGATGTGGAACACGGCATTACTGATACCGTTAGAGGTTTCGAGATCAAAGTGTGAGTTATGATTGACCTCATCATTCACATAAATAATGTCTCTTACTACCGCAAACAGATGTTCGTTGATACCTTTAATCATGTGTCCATCGACAAAAGCGTGTGCGGGCGCGCTTTTTAGCTCCAACTTAATGCCGCGCTGTTCCTGCACGACACGTATGGCAAAATCGGGATAACGCTCCAGCAATTCCTTACCATCATCCATCTCGCTGCCGCAGTTCAAAACCGCCAACGCGCAATTTCGGAAGATTTGGTACAGCCCTCCTTGGCTGCTGTCCAGCAACTTGCTGACTTCTTGCCTGGAAAGCACTTCCAATCGACCATCAGGCGATATTTGTGCATCTATCACATCGTATTTCATCTTATTCCTCGTTTTTCTTATTAAATAGCGAAGTGAGTTATTGCCATCTTCGCCACATTGAATCTATGGTAGTGGGATAAACCTGTATTTTTAATGAATTGACCGACCTCATGCCTGTGAGTCGCGTGTATTTTGGTGTGACAAACCTAGGTTTGTCACTCCGCCGTACATCATTTTACAGATTTAAAACACTATCGAATTTTTTAGCCATAACACGCTATTGTACAAGTTTTAGGGCTTTGTTGATTGTGTACGCGCTCATCCAGATGTCATTCTGATTTCCAGATCATGCTTGCAACCTTAGGAAAATCTTTTAACATTTCAAAAGCAATTCAGACGTGTCTGTTAAAATGCTTCAACTTTCATATTAATACAACAACACGCTACATGGAAAAAACTTACGCACCGCACGACATCGAACAACGTCTGTACAAAAATTGGGAAGCCAAAGGCTATTTCGCGCCTTCAGGTCAAGGTGAGCCATACTGCATTATGATTCCGCCGCCCAATGTGACGGGCAGTTTGCACATGGGGCATGGCTTTAACAACACGATTATGGATGCGCTGATCCGTTACCATCGGATGCAAGGACGGAATACCTTATGGCAGGTGGGTACGGACCATGCTGGGATTGCGACGCAAATGGTGGTGGAGCGGCAATTGGCGGGCGAAGGGTTAACCCGCCATGACTTAGGTCGGGACAAGTTTCTGGAAAAGGTGTGGGAATGGAAAGCAGAATCCGGTGGCACGATTACCCGCCAGTTGCGGCGTTTGGGTTCGTCGGTGGATTGGACGCGTGAGCGTTTCACGATGGATGAAGGCTTATCCAAAGCGGTGCAGGAAGCCTTCGTGCAATTGTACGACGACGGTCTGATCTATCGCGGTAAGCGTTTGGTCAATTGGGATCCGAAGTTGCATACCGCAATTTCCGATTTGGAAGTAGTCAGCGAAGAAGAAAAAGGTTCGATGTGGTACTTCCGTTATCCACTTGCTGATGGCTCTGGGCATCTTGTTGTTGCAACCACCCGTCCAGAAACCATGCTCGGCGATACGGCGGTGGCGGTTAATCCTAATGATGATCGTTATCAGCATTTGATTGGAAAGACGATTTTACTGCCGATTACCCATCGTGAAATCCCTATTATCGCTGATGATTACGTTGATCCTGAATTCGGTACGGGTTGCGTCAAGATTACGCCAGCCCACGATTTCAACGATTACGAGGTGGGCAAACGCCACAATCTTCCGCTGATTAACGTACTGGATCTTGATGCCAAAATTGTTAGCGAATTCACCGTATTAACGTTTGAAGGTTATGCCAGTACGCACGGTGAAAAAGCACCGGAAGCCTATGCTGGACTAGATCGTTTTGAAGCACGTAAGAAAATTGTCGCAGAAATTGAAAGCCTGGGGCTGCTGGAAAAAATCGATCCCCATACCTTGAAAGTGCCGCGCGGCGACCGTTCCGGCGTGGTCATCGAACCGTGGCTGACCGACCAGTGGTACGTGAACGCGAAAGAACTGGCGAAACCGGCAATCAAAGCCGTGGAAGACGGCGACATCAAGTTCGTGCCGCAGCAGTATGAAAACCTATATTTCTCATGGATGCGGGATATTAAGGACTGGTGCATCTCGCGGCAACTCTGGTGGGGGCACCGCATTCCGGCTTGGTACGATAATAATGGCAAAGTCTACGTAGGCCGCGATGAAGCGGAAGTGCGTACAAAATATGCGCTAACTGCCGAGACTGCCCTACGTCAGGATGAAGATGTATTGGATACCTGGTTTTCATCAGGTTTATGGACATTTTCCACCTTGGGGTGGCCGGAGCAAACACCGGAACTCAAAACCTTCCACCCCACCGATGTGTTGGTGACAGGTTTCGACATCATTTTCTTCTGGGTGGCGCGGATGATTATGATGACCATGCACTTCATGAAGCATGAAGATGGCACGCCGCAAGTGCCGTTCAAGAACGTCTACGTGCATGGCTTGGTGCGCGATGCCGAAGGCCAGAAGATGTCCAAGTCCAAAGGCAATGTACTTGATCCATTGGACATTATCGACGGCATTAGCCTTGATGAACTGGTGGCGAAACGCACCAGCGGATTGATGCAGCCACAAATGGCGGAGAAAATCGACAAGCGCACCCGCAAGGAATTCCCCGACGGTATAGCACCTTACGGTTGTGATGCACTGCGTTTCACGTTTGCTTCGCTGGCTTCCACAGGGCGAGATATTAAGTTCGACATGGGACGGGTGGAAGGCTACCGCAATTTCTGCAACAAGCTGTGGAATGCGGCACGTTTTGTTTTGATGAATGTTTCAGAGGACAGAGGACAGTTGACGGAAGACAGATGCCAAGATAGTAATCAGTCCTCAGTCCTCAGCCTTCAGTTTTCTGTCCCTGATCGCTGGATCAATACTCGCTTAAATCAGGTAATTGCGACGACTAGCCAATCTATCGACACTTACCGTTTTGACTTGGCGGCACAAGCAATCTACGACTTTACCTGGAACGAATTTTGCGACTGGTATCTAGAATTAGCCAAAATTTCATTGCAATCTGACGATGCGGCTTTACAACACGGCACACGCAAAACCTTATTAACCGTGTTGGAAAAATTATTGCGCTTGTCGCACCCGATCATGCCGTACATTACGGAAGAAATCTGGCAAACAGTCGCGCCGCTTGCTGGTATTCAGGGCGAAACCATCATGTTGCAACCCTATCCCAGTGTCGATGACTCTCAAAATGATCCTGATGTTGTCACCGAAATGGATTGGCTGATGAATTTTATCTTAGGGGTTCGCCGTATCCGTGGCGAGATGAATATTGCGCTCGGAAAACCGCTGCCTGTTTTATTGCAGGATGTTTCTGAGCAAGACCAGCAATATTTGACTAATAATAAAATCTATCTACAAAAACTAGGCCGCATAGAATCTATTGCTTGTTTAGGCAATGGTGAGACAGCACCGGAATCGGCGATGGCTTTAGCCGGAAACCTGAAAATTTTGATACCCATGGCCGGTTTGATAGACAAAGCGGCAGAATTAGCGCGATTGGACAAGGAAATCCAGAAAATTAACAACGAACTGCCCAGAGCCGAAGGCAAGCTGAACAATCCGGCTTTTGTGGATAAAGCACCTGCGGACGTTATCGAAAAAGAAAAAGCGAAATTGGCAGATTTGCGCTCATCGCTTAAAAATCTTGAAGTGCAGCGCGAGAAAACCAGGGCGTTGTAGGTTAGCTCGGTACTTGGCTTGGCATTTAGGCGATTTAGTCCCTTCTCCCTTTGGGGGACGACTGCCAGGGATGGCGGAAGTGCAGTAGCAGGTATGGAACCTGCGCCGCTAAGGTTAGAATGAGGGGGATTTAAACAGTTGATTTTAACCCCCTCACCCCAATCCTCTCGGCAACTGCTCCTGGGTTGCTCTACTAACCTACATAATCCACATGGATGTGGTGAATGCAGATATTGCAGGAGCAAATATCTGTCCATGTAGGAATCCAACAGGAGAGGGATTTTACTTTCTTAACTTTAGCGGCATTGCTTATCATCCACCACGCAGCAATCGCCCAATCGCACAACACCGTCAGATAACACATCGGCCCGTAAGCCACCTTTGTTTGTAAAAGCCCTGATGATTTGTGCTTGTGTTAATGAGTCCTGCGGCAGTTGCCGTGCCAGCACACGGCAGGGCTCACACAATTCTATGCCTCTGCATAACACATCACCTACGCGGAAGGTCTTGCCGACCAATTCATTCAATCGAATGTCCCTCGTAACAAAATTACGTCGGGTAGCGTTGAGTTCGATGGATTGTTGATAGGCTCTATTAAACCCATCAATCACTTCTACCTCGATAAGAGTGATATTTCGACCAGGAATTTTTTGGCTAAAGCCAAAAAATCGGTCACCAACCACGCCTTTCCCTGTTTTCAGTTGCACGGATTCAACAGCTAATTGTTCAGCGTGTCTGGTTGGGGCAACAAAAATGGCGATGATGCTACCTGAAGTATTAAGCGATTCGAATGCCATTGTTTAGTTAAGAAGCGAATTCAACCCAAACGTGTAAATCCAACTAATATCTCGCCACCGAACTATCACATTCAATCGACCACGCATCAATACCGCCAACCAGATTACTGATATTCTTAAAACCGACCTGCGTAAGAAAGTTGGCGGCTTGCATACTACGCATACCATGATGGCAAATCAGCACAACCTCCTGATCCATATCAAGTTCCTGCAACCTTTGTGGAATTTGGTTTAGCGGTATCAAAACACTGCCGTCGATATGGGCAAACTCAAATTCATTCGGCTCTCTTACGTCAAGCAGGAAGAACTGCTCTTTATCCTGAAGTTTAGTTTTTAATTCGGTGGCAGAGAGTTGTTTAATGGGCATGGTTATCCTCTTCTTGTTAAATCCGGCTAATAAAGTGTTCTAATCGTTGCATAGCAACTGCCATGCGTTCGATAGTGGTCGTATAGGCAAAGCGCAAATGATGATGGGCTTGATAGCTACCAAAATCTTTTCCTGGGGTTATGGCAACGCCTTCTGCTTCTAAAAATTCTAACGCGAATTGATAGCTGTCGTCGGTAAATTTCGCGCAATTAGCGTAAATATAAAAAGCGCCGTCGGGTTTGACGGGAATTTCAAAGCCTAATTTTATTAGTGCGTCATAAAGATAATCTCTTCTAGCGGAAAATTCGACTCGCCTTTTTTCCAATTCACGAAGGGTAAGCATATCAAAAGCCGCCAATGCTGCATATTGCGACAGCGTTGGGGTGGCAATAAATATATTTTGTGCCAGCATTTCTGTGGCTTCCACAAATTCATCGGGAACGATTAACCAGCCGATTCGCCAGCCCGTCATGCCAAAATATTTGGAAAAGCTGTTGATAACAAAAACATTATCAGCATATTCCAGCGCAGTGTGCGCGCTCTTGCCGTAAACTAGACCGTGGTAAATCTCATCCGAATAAAAACAGCCGCCCAACTGCTTAACGGCATGAAGCATTTTTTTGAGCTTTTGTAGTTCAACCACTGTGCCTGTTGGATTTGATGGCGAGGCAAGCAACACACCTTTTGTCGCTGGCGACCAATGTTGCCTGATTAACTTAGCAGTTAATTGATAATTCGTTGTCGCATCGACAGGCAGGGTTGTCGCTTTGCCTTCAAACAACTTGATAAAATTGCTGTTACAGGGATAACAAGGGTCAGCCATCAAGATTTCATCGCCAGGATTGAGGCTGACACCCAGTGCCAACAAAAACGCCCCAGATGCACCAGGCGTTACGAATATGCGTTCCTTATCGACAGTTACCGCATAACGGGTTTGATAAAAAGCCGCAATTTTTTCCCGTAATTCCGGCAAGCCAGCGGCAGGCGTGTATTTGATGTCACCCGTTTGCAGGTGTTTGATGCCAGCATCTATGATAGTTTGCTGGGTAGGAAAATCGGGTTCGCCGATTTCCATGTGGATAATATCGCACCCCTGGCTTTCCAATTCCTTCGCACGACACAATATCTCCATAACATAAAAGGGTGCAATATCGGCTGTACGTTTTGCTAATAGACTCGTCATAAAGGCAGGTTTGGTTTTATTGTCCAAAATCATAGCAATAATCCTTGCTAACTGCTGACTATTCTGCTAAAAATGCGCGGTTTATTTAGTTTGCCATTTAGGAGTTCTTGAATGACCGATAATCCCAGAGCGGGTATGTCGCCTTTCAGTTTTAAGCCTTACGTTGAAAAGGAAGGCGAAGAATACATGGATGATGCTCAATTAAAGCATTTTGAGACCATCCTTAACAATTGGAAAGTGGAATTGATGAAGGAGGTTGATCGCACCGTCCATCACATGCAGGATGATGCTGCCAATTTCCCCGATCCGAATGACCGTGCCACCCAGGAATCAGAATTCAGCCTGGAACTGCGGGCGCGTGACCGTGAACGCAAGCTCATCAAAAAAATTGATGAAGCCCTTAAAGAGATTGAATCCGGTAGCTACGGCTTTTGTGAGTCGTGCGGTATCGAAATAGGCATACGTCGCCTGGAAGCAAGGCCGACTGCAACCTTATGTATCGACTGCAAGACGCTCGATGAAATTCGTGAAAAACAGATGGGTTAATACTGATCCCACCTCTACTTAAGCCCGGTCAAGACATTTATACCGAGCGGTTTGCCCCCTCACCTACAGGGTCGCTACACCTCGGCTCTTTATTCACGGCACTTGCCAGTTATCTTGATGCCCGTTCCCGACAGGGTAAATGGCTGCTCAGGATTGATGATCTTGATTTGCCGCGCAATAAAGATGGCTCAGTTGCCGCTATCTTAAAAACCCTGGAGGCTTTCGGTCTGCATTGGGACAGTAGCGTTCACTACCAAAGCCAACATCTTGACGATTACGCCGCTTTTTTAGCAAAGCTGGCGCAAAACCAGCTTACTTATCGTTGTATTTGCAGCCGCAAATTATTGGCTCACTTGCCCCCTGACGAAAGCCCCAATACCAAACACAGTATTTATCCCGGTATTTGCCGACATAAATCAATTTCCCCTGATACGCCTCATGCCATCCGCATCAAAACTAGCGATTGCACCTTATCTTTCAATGACGAATTGCAAGGCACAGTTAGCCATAACTTGGCAGAGCAACATGGCGACTTCATTTTAAAACGCAAAGACGGCATTATCGCTTATCAATTTGCCGTTGCAGTCGATGATTATCTGCAAGGCGTTAACCGCGTCGTGCGCGGTTGTGATTTACTCGAAGAAACGCCTAAGCAAATCTATCTTCAACAACTATTGAGTTTTCCTACGCCCGATTACATGCACGTGCCTGTTATCGTCGATCACCACGGCTATAAACTCAGTAAACAAACCCTGGCAACGGCAGTCGATACCAAAGCCCCTAATCAAACACTCTTTGACTTGCTGGTGTTGCTTAAGCAAAATCCGCTTGATGAACTTAATGGTGCTACAGTTAATGAACTGTTGGCTTGGGCGATTGCAAATTGGTGTCCTGATGCTTTGGCTTTGTGCCGTGCCATCAATCCATAAGATATGCCATGTGTATGATAATGGTATGGATTACCGATTTGCCCAAATCAAGAGTTAAACTTGTAAAACCATACAGATAAAAACTGAGTAACTATATGTCCGAAGCCAAACTCTATGCCGTTAAACCAGAAATCGCTGCAACCGTGAACATCAATCAGGCTGAATACCAAGCCCTCTATCGCCGTTCAATAGAAGAACCGGAACAATTCTGGGCAGAACAGGCTGAGCAGTTCCTGGATTGGAGTCAACCTTGGCATACTGTCATGGAATACGACTACCCCAAAGGCTTTATCCGCTGGTTTGAAGGCGGTAAACTGAATGTTAGTGTTAACTGCCTGGATCGGCACTTGGCCCAGCGTGGCGACCAGGTTGCCATTATCTGGGAAGGGGATAATCCTGAGCATGACCAGAAAATCACCTACAAGGAATTACACCAACAAGTCTGCAAATTTGCTAACGTACTGAAAAACCAGGGCGTAAAAAAAGGCGACCGCGTGTGTATTTATTTGCCTATGATTGCCGAAGCGGCAGTCGTCATGCTAGCGTGTACCCGCATAGGCGCTGTGCATTCTGTGGTATTTGGGGGGTTTTCTGCCGAAGCATTGAAAGATCGCATCCTGGATGCCGATTGTAAGGTGGTGGTGTGTGCCGATGAGGGTTATCGCGGTGGTAAGGTCGTCCCCATTAAAGCGAATGTCGATCAGGCAATAGCGCATTGCTCAGGTGTAAACAAGGTTATCGTCATTAAAAATACGGCGAATCCTGTAGCTTGGGATGAAAGACGAAATATCTGGTATCACGAAGCGATGGCGGCAGCTTCAGATGTTTGCCCACCTGAAGAGATGGATGCTGAAGATCCCTTGTTCATCCTCTACACGTCCGGTTCAACAGGCAAACCGAAAGGCGTGTTGCATACCACGGGCGGTTACTTGCTGTTTGCGGCAATCACCCATAAATACGTATTCGACTATCATGACGGCGATATTTACTGGTGTACCGCCGATATAGGCTGGGTTACTGGGCATTCTTACATGATCTACGGCCCCTTATGCAATGGTGCAACTACCCTGATGTTCGAGGGAGTCCCCACTTATCCCGAAGCCGACCGGTTCTGGCGGGTGATTGACAAGCATCAAGTCAATATTTTCTATACGGCACCCACCGCCATTCGCGCATTGATGGCGCAAGGCAATGATTTTGTCACCCGTACAGACCGCAGCAGTCTTAGGATTCTCGGCAGTGTCGGCGAGCCAATCAATCCAGAAGCATGGGAATGGTACTATCACGTAGTTGGTGATGGTCGCTGTCCCATTATGGACACTTGGTGGCAGACCGAAACTGGCGGTATTTTGATTACACCTTTACCTGGCGTAACCCCGTTGAAACCGGGTTCTGCAACCTTGCCTTTTTTTGGTGTACAGCCTGAGATTATGGACGGCGAGGGTAAAATCATGGTCGGCGAGGCAACCGGGATTTTGGTTATCGGAATGCCTTGGCCTGGTCAGGCACGGACGATTTACGGCGATCATCAACGTTTTGTGGATACCTATTTTAAGGCTTATCCCGGTTATTATTTTGCTGGCGATGGCGCACGGCGCGATGAGGATGGTTATTACTGGATTACCGGACGGGTGGATGATGTCATCAACGTATCAGGCCACAGGTTAGGCACGGCAGAAGTAGAAAGTGCGCTGGTGCTGCACGAGAACGTCGCCGAAGCCGCTGTGGTAGGCTATCCGCATGACATCAAAGGTCAGGGCATTTATGCTTACGTCACCTTAAATGCAGGGGTAACGCCAAGTGAAGAACTGAGGAAAGAGCTAATCAAGCTGGTCAGGCATGAAATCGGCGCGATAGCCACGCCAGATGTTATCCAATGGGCAACAGGCTTGCCGAAAACCCGGTCCGGCAAAATTATGCGCCGCATCTTACGTAAAGTCGCCGCCAATGAACTCGATAATCTGGGTGACACCTCAACCCTAGCCGATCCGGCTGTGGTTGAGGATATAATCAAAAATCGGGCTACGCATTAAGGTTTGGCATACTCCAAAATTTCTTGCCCCATCAATAGGCATTCTGCTTTGATGTGGAAGTAAATCAAACGTATTCGGTAATTTCCTTTGTATTGCGAACCCCACAACTCAAGGACTTGAAACTTCTGTTTTTTGTATGCCGGATTGCTAATGGCGGGAAGCTCTTTTACCTTGCTATCAATTGCTAAATCTACGCCGTGAAATTTACCCAGTCTTTTCGCCTGTTCTATGGCGACATCGACACATTGCGGGTTTGTTGTTGCAATGGCATTGAAAGTGGTGAGCAAGCCTAGGATAACGATTACGTAATTGATTGTTTTCATTATGGCTAAGCCTGATTGGCTTGTATCCAAATCAATTTACTGGTGCTAATTAAAGCAAATGCCTAACAATATCCCGCTCCTCTTTTAATTCAGCTTCCGTTACTTGCATCTTTGCTAGGCTGAATTCGTTGATGTCCAGCCCTTTGACTACAGAGATTTCACCGTTTTTTACCAGCACGGGAAACGAATAAACCAAGCCTTGTTCAATGCCGTAACTGCCGTCAGACGGGATGCCCATGCTCACCCATTGGCCTTCGTCTGTGCCTAAAGCCCAGTTTCGCATTTGGTCTACCGCCGCATTCGCTGCCGATGCGGCACTGGACTGTCCACGGGCGTTGATAATTTCCGTGCCGCGTTGCTGCACTTTAGGGATGAAGTCGTTAACAAACCAATCGTATTCCACTAAGGATAACGCATCCAAACCTTTGACTTCAGCATGATGAATATCTGGATATTGGGTGGCGGAATGATTGCCCCAGATAATCACATTTTTGACATCTTTTGTGAGTACACCGCATTTTTCCGCCAATTGGCTTAAAGCGCGGTTGTGGTCAAGCCTGCTCATGGCGGAGAAATTTTCCGGTTTTAAATCCGGTGCATTCCGCAGTGCAATAAGCGCATTGGTGTTGGCGGGATTGCCTGTTACCAGCACTTTAACATTCCTATTTGCCACTTCATTGAGTGCTTTGCCTTGTGCAGCAAATATCTCGGCATTAACCGTCAGCAAGTCATTACGTTCCATACCTGCGCCTCTTGGACGTGCGCCTACCAAAAAGGCGTAATCGACTTTTTTAAAGGCCTTATAAGGATCATCGGTTATTTCAACACGATGCAGCAAGGGATTAGCGCAATCGCTTAATTCCATAACGACACCTTCCAAAGCTTTCAATGCAGGGGTAATTTCCAACAAATGCAGGATGATAGGTTGCTCAGGACCTAATAATTCGCCTGCTGCCAGCCTAAACAGCAAGGAATAGCTAATGTTGCCTGCTGCACCTGTTACCGCTATGTGGGCGGGTGTTTTCATGGTTATCCTTGTGTTGTTTTATGGCGATTGTGGGAGTTTAACCAGCAACACCCCATCCAGCAATAGCTAATTGAGTAATAGGTGTGAATTAGAGATTGTATTGGCTGAATAACGAAAAACTTAGGAGGCAAGCAGATTTGTTGACAAGACCAAAATCACACTTGCCGATTAAACAATCTAATAAGATGTTTTAGCCTATCTGACCGCTCAGGCGTTACCTGATCCCAGTGAAAACGCCACGTCCAATTGCCTGTGGTCGTTCCTGGCGTGTTCATCCGGTGTTCTGAACCCAGTTCCAGAATATCCTGCATCGGGATAACGGCAAGATTGGCAACAGAACCTAATGCAGCATGGATCAAAGCACAATGTATTGAAGTCTGTGGATTGCCCAGGTAATCGTAAATTTTGTCTTGCTCCTCGGTGGTGAGATTTTCCGACCAACCTAATGTCGTATCGTTGTCGTGAGTTCCGGTATAAGCAACACAGTTTGAGACGTAGTTAGAAGGTAGATAGGGATTATCTGAGCCGTCACCAAAGGCAAATTGCAGTATCTTCATGCCTGGCAGATTAAATTCATCGCGTAGTACTTCGACTTCTGGGGTAATAATACCTAAGTCTTCTGCTACCAAGGGAATATCCCCCAACGCTACCTTGATCGCACTTAGCAAGGCTTTTCCCGGTGCTTTTACCCATTGCCCATTGATGGCGGTTTCCTCTGTTGCAGGAATTTCCCAAGCGGCTTCCAGGCCACGAAAATGGTCGATACGCAGAATATCAAATAATTCCAATTGGGTTTGCAGACGATCAATCCACCAATGAAAGCTGGTTTTCTGTAAATAATGCCAGTTAAAGTGCGGATTGCCCCAACGCTGTCCGGTTGCGGAAAAATAGTCCGGCGGCACACCGGCTACAACCAGCATTTCACCATCATCATCCAGTTTGAACACGTCGCGGTTTGCCCAAACATCGGCGCTATCGTAAGATACAAAAATAGGAATGTCGCCAAAAAGTAACACACCGTGCTGGGTGGCATAAGCTTTTAGCTCTAACCACTGCCGGAAAAACACGTATTGTTGGAATTTGATGCAGTCGATTTGTGGTTTTAATCGCCGACGTGCTTCCTGCAAAGCTTTTAATTCCCGATTCTTAAAATGCTCAGGCCACTGATTCCAACATTGCTGTTTAAATTCCTCCCGAAGTGTCATAAACAGGGCAAAATCATCCAGCCAGAACGCTTTAGCCTGACAAAAATCAGCAAAATCATTTTTATAGCCTTCATCGGCATGTACCAAAAAGCCATGAAATGCCTTGGTCAGCAGATAGCTTTTTGGGTAATCGAAAGCGGATTTTGATTCCGTAGAAAGTTCAGCCAATCTCAGCCAGCCTTGTTTACATAACCAATCAACGCTGATTAATTCGGGATTACCCGCATGAGCTGACAGGCATTGATACGGGGAGAGGTCTGCGTGGGTGATACCTAAAGGCAGCGTTTGCCAGACAGTAATGCCGGTATCATGTAGAAATCTTACGAAACCGTAAGCTTCCTGCCCTAAATCTCCAACTGCACCTGAGCCAGGGAGCGAGGTAATATGCAGTAGGATACCTGCACGTCGTTTGTTTAAAATAGCAGACATCCCTAAATTCCTTGGTTATTCTGAAGGATTATTCTTTTGCTCCAGGTCGCATCGCCCCACCCATTGCAGGCGCACCAAAACCTTGCGTAAAAGACAATGCTAGATAAGCAGGTGGTTTTTCGCCTAATAAGCGGTATAAATTAGCCAAATTCAAGCGGAATTGCTTTTCAAAATTACTGACGGCTTCGCCAGGATTGTAATCACCAAACCACCAAAACCAGTCAGAACCTTCACATACAGCCAGTTGAATCTCGGCTACCTTGATCTGCTTATCGGTCAAGCGTTTCGCTGAAATGGCTTTATCGAAAGCCCACTTCACATCGCCCAACATATCCCAACCGCGATTCTTATCGGTGTCACCTATCCAAGTCGAAAACGTCCCATAGACCCAACTACCAGCAACCAGTCGATTCAACGGTTTAACCTCTACCTTATTTTTCAAGCAGTCGGAAAAGGTCGTGAGTTCAATGGCAGGATGTATTGCTAAACGCTTATACAAAGCACTCAGAAAATAATAGCCATTATCAGGGAAATATTCCCAGGCATTTTCACCGTCCATAATAATGGAAACCACCGAACCTTCCTGCTCATTGGCGGCAATCGTCTCCAGATGCTTAATCAAATCACCAACGGCATCATCCGCATGCCACTTTGAATATTCGAAGCCAATCAAGTCAGATAAGCCATCATCCCTGAAAAAACAGGGAATAGTGGTTTTCTTTAGCTTAAAGGGATAATGCAAGCTGATTGGTTTTTCATTTTCCGGCAACAGCAGGCTGTTATGCAGTACAGAACCGCCGCTGGCAGTCCATTTAAACCCGAAATCACCCAGTATTTTTAGGGTTTTGTCACTGATACTGCCTTCGGAAGGCCAACAACCTTCTGGTGCAAAACCGAAAAACCGTTTAAAGGTGTGTACGCCTTTTTCAAGATGCCAGTGAATTCTTTCTTCACCGCCAGGATACGCTTTTAAATCCGGTAATGGCGCAGTCGGCATAGCTTCATGGGTGGAATTCAAATCCAGCAACAGCGGCATGATGGGATGGGCGTAAGGCGTTACCGAAAGCTCAATTTGACCTTTTTTTGCTAACGCTTTGTAGCGACAAATCACCGTAGAAAGCTGCTCACCAATGATTTCCAGTATTTCAATTCGGTCATGCAAGGTGTAATCGCTGGCTTTTTCGATAAGGTATTTTATTCGATTATCGGTTAACTTTAAGGTTTCCCCCATCCAAGCGAGGTGATACCAAACGAGAATGTCACAAATGAACTGGGAATTCACATAATCCAGGGAATCGTAGTTTTTTTCCAACCACTCAGCCATTGTTGCCAGTCGCTTATAAGCAGGGTATCGGTTGATTTGCCGTTCCTGGTTTGCCCGTAAGCAATCTTTCACCAGTTTCATACGGTCTTCTGGCGATGTTGGTATGCTGGGGTCAACCAATGCTGCCAGCAAAGGATCGGTGATGGCTATGCGGTCATGTAAGTAGCCGCTAACCTGCTTGGCATATTCTTCAATTTGCTCCAGCAAAATCGGCGCAAAATTGACCACTGCTTTTGCATTGGGTACGGCTTCCAGATGTGCTGCCATATCCATATAATCTTTGATAACATGCAGATACGTCCACGGCAACTTGAATGTTCCTGTGTGCAAATCACGGTATTCAGGCTGGTGCATGTGCCAGCACAATACTAACTTCAATTTATTTTTTTCCATATTCTTTAATTTAACGGCTCTTTATCTGACATAGCGCAATTTTTGTCCTAACATATCGGGGGATACCAAAACCACCCCGTTTGAGCTGACGTGATATTTTTTCTTATCTTCTTCCAAGTTTTCACCAATCACCGTACCTTCTGGTACTTCGCAGCCTTTTTCTATTATCGCCTTGGTAATACGACAATGACTACCTATGGTGGTATCAGGTAGCACCACGCTATCTTGCACAGTAGAAAACGAATTTACCCTGACATTTGAAAATAACAAGGAATGCCGCACTGTAGCGCCAGAAATAACACACCCCCCTGAAACCATTGAATCAATAGCGATTCCTCGGCGATCTTCATCATCAAAAACAAATTTTGCGGGTGGATTTTGTTCTTGATACGTCCAGATCGGCCAAGTTTTATCGTATAAATTCAGTTCTGGATTAACGCCGATCAACTCCATATTAGCAGACCAGTAGGCATCAATCGTACCCACATCGCGCCAGTAACTTTGTCCACCCGTTTGCAAATCCAGGAAAGGGTAAGCATTAACCAAGTACTTTTCGATAACCGACGGGATAATATCCTTGCCAAAGTCACGAGTTGAGCCTTTGGTATCGGCATCTTTAATTAATTGCTCGTACAAAAAATCGGCATTAAATATATAAATCCCCATCGAAGCCAGCGCAGTGTCGGTACGCCCTGGCATGACTGGTGGATTGGCAGGTTTTTCCACAAATGCCCTAACACTGCGATTCTCATCGACATCCATTACGCCGAAAGCTGCGGCCTCTTCTAGCGATACTTCTATACAACCTATTGTTAAGTCAGCATTCTTTTTAACGTGGTCAGCGAGCATCGCGCCGTAATCCATTTTGTAAATGTGATCACCAGCCAACACCAAAATATGCTTGGGATGCCGCGTCCGCAGGATGTCAATGTTTTGGAACACCGCATCTGCCGTGCCTTTGTACCAGGAATCTTCATCATGCCGTTGCTGGGCGGGAAACAATTCGACGTACTCGCCAAATTCACCGCGCAAAAATCCCCAGCCTTGCTGAATGTGAAGAATTAAGGAGTGAGCCTTATATTGGGTTAAAATGCCTATCTTGCGAATACCTGAATTCATGCAGTTGGATAAGGGAAAATCTATGATGCGGAACTTTCCGCCAAACGGCACGGCGGGTTTGGCTCGCCAATCAGTCATGTTCATTAAACGTGAGCCACGACCACCCGCCAGGATAAGTGCAATGGTATTTCGGGTTAGGTGACTGATATGACGTTCTGACATGATTTATCTCCTGAGTTCGCGCTTGGTTTGAATAGACGCAGAGCAAGTGTTTTTTTGGTACTATGGGTTGGAAACAATTTTACTACATTGAGGCGAACATAAGGTGAAAAAACCATCTATCAACACACTGGATGTGGAATCTACCAAGATTGCCGAGGCCAGACATCATGACCCGTTTGCGGTCTTAGGTCGTCACCTTACCGACAAAAATAGTACTACGCATATCAAAGTTTACCTGCCTTACGCAGAGAAAGTTCAACTGACCCATAATGGTGCGGATTTTGTTCGGATAACTGATACCGATTTTTTTGAATATGTACTTGGCAAGGAACAATTACCTCAACATTACCAATTATCCTGGACAGATAAAAGCGGTAATACCCACATAGATTACGATCCTTACGATTTTCCGGTGCAGTTACCTGAATTTGACCAGCACCTGTTTGGTGAAGGCAAACATTGGCATGTTTATCAAAAACTGGGCGGACACCTCCATAATACAGATAGCATCGACGGTGTTTTGTTCACGGTTTGGGCACCCAGTGCTGGGCGGGTCAGCGTGGTGGGCGATTTCAATCACTGGGATGGCCGTTGTCACCCCATGCGTAGTTTGGGCGGCGGTGGCTTGTGGGAATTGTTTATCCCAGGACTAACAACGGGCTGTCTCTATAAATTTGAAATACTAAACCGCTTTAGCAACGAAGTGCTATTGAAAACCGATCCTTATGGTCAGCAGTTTGAATTTCGCCCCAATACTTCATCGATTGTTGTTGATGAAAATAGTTACGAATGGTTTGACCACCAGTGGCTTAAGGAACGTACCAGCAGTAATTGGTTGCACACACCCATGTCCATCTACGAAGTCCATCTGGGTTCATGGCGGCGCGATAAACTGGGCAATTTCCTTAACTACCGCGAGCTGGCAGACCAATTGGTCGAGTATGTAAAGCAACTGGGCTTTACCCATATTGAACTGCTGCCCATTACCGAGCATCCGCTTGATGCTTCCTGGGGTTATCAAACCACGGGATATTTTGCGCCAACCAGCCGTTTTGGATCGCCGGACGATTTCCGCTATTTCGTCGATACTTTTCATCAGAACAACATAGGCGTGATCCTGGATTGGGTACCTGCACATTTCCCTAAAGATGCCTTTGGCCTGGCTCGTTTTGATGGCAGTGCCTTATACGAACACGAAGACCCCCGCAAAGGAGAGCATCGCGATTGGGGGACGTTAATTTACAATTACGGTCGTAACGAAGTCAAAAACTTCTTATTGGCAAGTGCGGTTTTTTGGCTGGAAGAATTCCATCTTGATGGCTTACGCGTCGATGCCGTCGCTTCCATGTTGTATCTGGATTATTCGCGTGAAGCAGGAGATTGGATTCCTAACCGTTATGGCGGACGGGAAAATCTGGAAGCCATTGATTTTCTAAGGGAATTGAATGCCGTGACCCACGACCAGCACCCTGGAACTGTCATTATGGCGGAGGAATCCACGTCCTGGCCGCAAGTCACCCGACCTACGTGGACTGGGGGCTTAGGCTTTTCCATGAAGTGGAATATGGGCTGGATGCACGATGTGCTGGCTTATATGAGCCAGGAATCCGTACATCGTAAGTATCATCATGACCAGCTCACCTTCGGTATGCTCTATGCGTTCACGGAAAATTTCACCTTACCTTTTTCGCATGATGAGGTCGTTCACGGCAAAGGTTCTTTGCTAAATAAAATGCCCGGTGATGAATGGCAACGGTTTGCTAATCTACGACTTTTATTGGCGTTTATGTTTACTTATCCCGGCAAGAAATTGTTGTTCATGGGCTGTGAATTTGGTCAGGGTACGGAATGGAATTTTAACAAAGCATTGGACTGGTATGTGTTGGATTACCCTCATCATCACGGTATCCAAACGCTAGTGAAAGACTTAAACCACTTGTACAGAGCGCATCCGGCTTTGCATCACCATGATTTTGACCATAATGGTTTTGAATGGATTGATTGCCATGACGTGCAGCAATCCATCATAAGTTATCGCCGTAAAAGTGAGCAGGAAGATTTATGTATCGTGCTTAATTTCACCCCTGTAGCCAGAGAAAGTTATCGTATAGGCGTACCTAAAGCGGGAGTTTACACGGAGATATTCAATTCCGACTCCAAATATTATGATGGCAGTAACGTTGGCAATGGCGCGGTGCTATCAGAGCCAGTTCCCTGGATGAACCAGGAAAATTCGATTTGCTTATCCTTGCCGCCTTTAGGAGCGGTTATCCTGAAACCTTAGATATTGTAAATCAGAAGTTCGCTATAATCAGTGATCTTACGCCCAATCCTTAGTTAAATGATCGCCAAGAATCATCTATGAAAAAAATATTGTTTGTCACCAGTGAAGCCCATCCTCTGATAAAAACCGGTGGGCTTGCCGATGTTTCGGGCAGTCTGCCTAAAGCCTTAGCTGAATTGGGTCAAGACGTGCGCTTGATACTGCCGAATTATCAGGCCATAAAAACCAGTGGAGATTTACGGTTTCTGTGTTCTTTACGAGTTGATAACCGTGATGTGAGCCTACTTGAAACGCAAATGCCCGATAGCCAAGTTAAGGTCTGGCTGGTCGATTACCCTGAATTCTACAATCGTCCAGGCAATCCGTATTTAGATGAACTCGGCGAACCTTGGTTGGATAATGCTGACCGTTTTGCACTGTTCTGCCGAATTGCTGTGGAAGTCGCTATGGACAGGGCTGGAGTGGACTGGCAGCCCGATATAGTCCATTGTAATGATTGGCAAAGTGGCTTGGTGCCGGCCTTCTTATCGTTAGAGCCACGCCGACCAGCTTCTGTGTTCACCATCCATAATTTAGCCTACCAAGGTTTATTCCCCGCAGAAAGCACCCAAAGCTTAAACCTGCCCGGTCAGTTATGGCATCCAGAAGGGTTAGAGTTTTATAATATGCTGTCCTTCATCAAAGGCGGCTTGGTGTATGCTGACTGCATCACCACAGTCAGCCCGACTTACGCACAGGAAATCCAAACCGCAACCTTCGGTTACGGTTTGGAGGGCTTGCTAAGGCATAAAAAAGATATACTGACTGGCATCCTCAACGGCATTGATCTTGAAGTCTGGAATCCAGAATCTGACCCCTTTATCCCCCAGCATTACCATGTCGCATCGTTAGCTGAAAAGCAATATAACAAGTCTGAATTACAGCGCCGATTCGTTTTGCCCGTAAACGATCACATCCCCTTATTTGGCTTAATAGGGCGACTTGTAGAGCAAAAAGGCATAGACCTGATTATCGACTGCCTGCCCGATATGCTGTCCATGCCCATGCAGCTAGTGTTGCTGGGTTCGGGTGACAAAGCTTTTGAGCAACGCTTACAAAACTTGGCGCATGTTTATCCTGACCAGATGGCAGTTACCTTGGGTTATGATGAATCTTTGGCACATTTGATTGAAGCTGGCTCGGATGTTTTCCTCATGCCGTCGCGCTTTGAACCCTGTGGTTTAAACCAAATGTACAGCCAACGTTACGGTACCTTACCTATCGTCAGGAAAACCGGTGGCTTGGCCGATACAGTTACCGATACCTTGCCCGAAACGATTGCCGACCAAACCGCCACCGGCTTTGTCTTTAACGATGCCAGTGCCAGTTCACTGTTGGAAGCAGTCAAACGCGCCATGCTGCTTTATAGCGACAAAAAAATCTGGGCAAGCATCCAGACCAATGCTATGACAATAGATTTTTCCTGGCGACACAGTGCGGAGCAGTATTTGATGCTTTACCGGAGTTTGTAAACATAACTCAGGATAAGTTGATTCCGTTCGCGTTGATCTTGTCGAACCTTGAACGGAATCAACTTGCTTAGAACCTGTTCAAGATCGTCACGAGCAGTCGTCAGTTGTGGGCGGACGGAGCGCAGCAACCGGAGTTTACTTGCTGTAAATGAGGATTGCGAGTACCGCCCAACCGCAAATGGCGGCGGCGCAGTAGATCTTGAGCAGGTTCTTAGAGATTCCTTAATTCAACGAGCATGGTTACCGAAAGATGTTAGCTGCACCTTTTCGTCCTCAGAATCTGTGTCTTGTACATGTCATTGATTTTACTAAATATAACGATGCTCTAGCCGCCTTCAAAGAAATCGACCTTCCCCGTTTCAATATCGTACATGCCGCCGATAATTGCAATCTCCCACGCCGTTTCCATTGCGGCAAGAAGCTGACTTTTCTTCCTGACATGCCCAACGATGAGTTGGACATTTTTGTCCGCCACCTTTTGCACAAAATCGTCCTTACTTAATCCGCCGGAAGGCGAAATATCTTGGTGAACACAGTCAATCGCAGGTTTTATTTTGGATAACAAGCCGGTCAGATGATCCAATTGAGCATTGGCGACCGCACCTTTTATTGCGCCACAATGGGTATGACCCAGCACCACGATCAACTTTGAACCTGCCAATTTGCAAGCAAACTCCATGCTGCCTAAAATATCGTCGTTGATGATGTTGCCCGCAACACGGGTGCTGAACACATCGCCCAGACCAAAATCGAAAATGAGTTCGACCGATGTCCGCGAATCCATGCAGCTTAAGATGATGGCGATGGGGAATTGACCGTCGCTGGTGTCGTTCACTTGTTCCAACAGGTTACGGTTGGATTTAAGATTGTTGACGAAGCGTTCATTGCCTTCTTTTAGCAAGTCCAATACTTGGTTTGGCGTTAATGATTTCTGGGTCTCGTAAGTGTGCGTTCTGACATTTTCGAGCGGCGGCAGGGAACCAAAACCGCGCATGTTTTCCAGGATTATCTTGATGTGCTTGTGGTGAGCTTCGCTTTTGAAATTTTGGATGATTTCATGTACATCGTAGTCGATATATTGGGATCGCGTTGCGTCTATCACCACCTCGCTGTTGGGCGGCAAGGCTTCCAAAGTCTGCTGGATATTTGCCCGGTTGAGGAAAGAAACGTGTTCGGCTAACCGGATAATGGTCTTGTTGCCGATTTGCATTTCCTTGAAATAAGTCGCGCTTTTAAAGTTTTCCAGCAAAATGGCAAAGAGCGAGACGACCAGGCCAATGACGATGCCGAACAAGATATTGGTGAACACCAAGCCCAATACTGTGGCACAAAAAGGGATGAACTGATACCAGCCCGATTGGTACAGGGCTTTAAAAGCCGTTTGTGTAGCCAGCTTATAACCGACTACCAACAGGATGGCTGCCAAACTCGCCAGCGGGATTTTGTTCAACAACGTAGGTGCCAAAAGGATCGACACCAACAGCAACAAGCCATTGACGATCCCCGCCAACTTGGTTTTTGCGTTGGACTGGACGTTGATGGAACTACGGACGATGACTTGGGTCATGGGCAAACCGCCCAGCAAGGCGGAGCAGATATTGCCTACGCCTTGGGCGATCAATTCCAGGTCTGATGGTGTGACCCGCTTGTAGGGGTCGAGCTTGTCAACCGCCTCAACCGAAAGCAAGGTTTCCACGCTCGCCACGATTGCCAAAGTAATGCCCACCCCATAAACCTGCAAATTGGCTCGCTGGGCAAAATCAGGGAAATGCAATTGCTGCAACAAGGACGGAATATCCTGCACAACAGGGATCTCCACCAAATGGTTTTCACCTAAAGCAAGCCCGGGATAAAACTGCCGCAGCCATTCATTTATTACAACCGCAAACAACACCGCCACTAAGGGTGCTTGCAGCAGCTGGGCAAACTTTTGCTGTTGCATGGTCGACCTTTCCCACAGCAAGATAATCGACAAAGATACGATAGCGATCAAGACCGCGCCGAGTTGAAGGCTGCCCAACATGTGAAACAACTCGCTGAAAGACGAGTAATCGTCCGCTTGGGCAAAGTCGAAATCACCTTCGTAATCCTTATCGTAGCCGATGGCATGGGGGATTTGCTTCAAAAAGATAATGATGCCGATGCCTGTCAGCATTCCGCTGGTGACGGATGACGGAAAGTAATATGCAATTACACCCGCCCGCGCCAACCCCATGACGATTTGCAGCACCCCCGCGACGATGGCCGCGAGCAAGAACCCGTTAAAGCCCAGGCTTTGGATGGCGGGCAACACAATCAACGAAAGCCCAGCTGCCGTACCGCTGATACCCAAAGCCGAGCCACTCAAAGGCGCAACCACCAAGCCGCCCACGATGCCCGTGATTAGACCCGCAAACAGTGGCGCACCCGATGCCAAGGCAATGCCCAAAGACAATGGCACACTGACCAAAAACACGGCGATCCCTGCCGGAATATCATCCCTGATATTGGCGAAAAGCGATAAATTCTCGCTTTGATATTTTTTCTGTTGCAGTTCAGCCATGACTCAAAAAATCCTATCGAATAATTGCTTGCATTCCGCATCGCCCTCTTATTGGTTCGGCCTTTTAATGTTTGAACCGTTCGCCTTGAGCTTGTCGAAGCACACAGCATCTTTCGACAGGCTCAACGGTAGTTAATACTTCACAAGGTCGAATCAATAGTTTCGCTTACTATAATAGAGCCGCGTTAATTCAGTCCAATTCCAATTCCAATTCCAATTCCAATTCCAATTCCAATTCCAATTCAGATAAAGTTTAACACAACTTTGAGGGCATTTATTCATAGGCGGATCGACTACTAGGTTGCAATACCCATCGGGGTAACAGTTAAAGTTAACGGCATTATGTCCATACGATGGCATAAATAGTCTCCGCCTGTTATTGTTTTGGACTCTTTGATAGAATCAGTAGAGCCTTGTCCAAGCACACACCGCATTACGACAGGTACAAAGCGAACGGAAATTTAAAACTTCTCAAAGCCAGAACTATAATTGTTACACTATGGGGCAAAGGTACAACAATAGGAGACGACTTTGTGAACAACCAACAATTAACTTTGCTGCTGTTGCTGTTTATGGTTTCAACCCTAGCCTTGGCGGAATCCGTTGTCGAAGTCATTTCTGTCTACAACCGCCCCGCGTCTGAAATCCAGCCTTTGCTCATGCCTTTGCTGGAGAACACCGACCAAATTGTCGCCAATGGCGATTCGCTTATCGTAAAGACTACGTCGGAGCGTGTGCAAACCATCACTAACATTATCCGTAAACTGGATAACCCGCTGAATAACCTGCTGATTACCGTCATCCAAAGCCGCGATGTCACTGCCGCACAACTCAATGCGGGTATTGGTTTCGACATCCAAGTGCCGCTGCAACAACCTGGTAATGTTAGGGGCAATGTGCAAGGTTATTACAATCAATACCAAGACCAGAATAATCGCCAAAACACTCAAACTATCAGGACGTTAGAAGGCATTCCGGCACACATCAAAGTGGGTAATATTGTCCCAATAACAAACTATCAAACCTACCGTGACGGCTATGGTTATCCTTATGAAAGCCGATCTACCCAATTGGTCGAAGCCACGACCGGATTTGAGGTAACACCTAGATTGGTAGGACAACAGGTCATGTTGGACGTGTCGCCTTGGTCGGATAATATCAATGCTCAAGGTCAATTCCAAACCCAGGAAGCCAATACCTCCATCAGGGCAAACCTGGGTGAATGGGTCGATTTAGGCGGCGTTAATGAAAACACACAAAGTAGCGGTAATACGCCGTTTGGTTACAATAACCAGTCAGGGCAAAACAATCTGCATATTCTGGTGAAAGTGGATAGAGTGAATTAGAGATGGCACAGCGCACTTGTCCCCCCGTGTAACAAAAGATGGATAAATCTTGATAACTTAAGATACTCAGCACCGTTGGAGATAACGATATGAAACAATTACACAGAAAAGATTTGTTTGGCTGGTCGGAATTTAACCCTGAACGTAACCTGGATTTTCACAGTGTGCTTTGGGTGCGCGTGGACGGCAATGTGTTGTTCGATCCTTTGCCCTTATCAGCGCATGACCAAAACCATTTGCGGCAACTGGGTGGAGCAAAGTTTATCATTGTCACCAATAGTGACCACTGCCGTGATGCTTTTCATATCGCCAAAGTAACGGGTGCTGTTTTGTATGGTCCAGCACTTGAACAAGATAGCTTCCCATTCGCTTGCGAACATTGGTTGCACGATATGGAAGAGATTGTTCCTGGGTTGGTTGTGTATCAACTTGGTGGCTCAAAAACACCGGGTGAGTTGGCTCTGGTGTTGGAAGATAGCACCCTGATTACTGGCGATTTAATCCGTGGTCATATCGCTGGTGAGCTGTGCATGCTACCCGAAGCTAAACTTACTGATGTTATCCAGGCCAAGCAATCTGTACAACGAATGGCTGATTTACCAGGAATTAAAACCGTGTTGTTGGGTGATGGCTGGCATGTATTTAATCATGGTAGTGAAATGCTTAACGCTTTGGCAGATTCATTTTAGTACAGTTAGCATTGGCACTTTTACACACAGCTGATGTCGAAAGTTCGGGGTGGATTAGATGCTCTTCTAGTACCAAAACACAAAACACTATCCGTATTTTTCAACTAAACTTATAGCCAGATAGAATGAGGTTAAAGGTAAATGAACTTAAACGTGACCGATTTACGTAAAAAATTACGTCGATCACCCAAGGCGCAAAAGCCAACAGAACAAAGTTTGGAGGAGCGGCGAAAAACCAGTGACCGTCGTGTGCTACCTGTTGCCCCAAGCAATGTTGAACCTGAAGTACAACGCATTTGGTTAACGCCAGGGGAGCGGACATTGATAGAAGACCTTTACCTCCTGGAAGATGAGTAGTCGCTTATAACCAGTTTTTTGTAACTGACATCCGCTATTTATTCTGCTTACCTATTGGGTCTTTTTGTGTCAGGTTTAATGGGTGTTTGAAATTGTTCTTCCTGCATTCCAGCAAATTCAAAAAGTAACGCAAGTTCTTTAGCATCTAATTCATGAAAAGAATGCGCCTTTAAACGTTCTGGCAACACCACTGGCCCATAACGTACTCGCATCAAGCGGCTGACCACAATATTCTGCGATTCCCATAAGCGCCTGACTAGCCGATTGCGGCCTTCTTTAACGGTCACGTAATACCATTTATTAGCACCTTCGCCCGCATAGAAACGAATATCATCAAATTTGGCGATGCCGTCTTCAAGTTCTACGCCTTGCTTAAGCCTTGCCATGACAGCATCAGGAATTTCACCCAAAAGCCGCACCGCATATTCGCGTTCAATTTGGGTGGACGGGTGCATCAGTTTATTAGCCAATTCGCCGTTATTGGTGACCAGCAACAAACCAGAAGTATTGATGTCAAGACGACCTACCGCTATCCATCTCGATGCGTTTAAACTCGGCAATTGGGTGAAAACAACGGGACGACCTTCTGGATCGCGGCGGGTTACAACTTCCCCGACTGGTTTGTGGTACAGCAAGACCCGCGTAGGCTGGATGGTGAATTTTTCCCACAGTACTACGCGGTCATTAATGGTTAAATAATCGCCAGTTTTGATGCGCGTACCCAAAGATACCGTAACGCCCTTGATTTTCAACCGACCTTCGCTTATCCAACCTTCAATTTCCCGCCTTGAGCCAATACCGCCTCGCGCCAGCACTTTTTGGATGCGCTCACCCAGATCGACCTCACTGCTGTCGATTTTCCTGGTCGTAATCGGTTCAGACGGCTGTAGTTTCGCCGAGTTCTTCGCCAATATCTTCTTGGTTGTCGGCGGTCGCTTGGGTGCTGTTGTCTTGCTCGTCGGTGGTTTGTTCTTCACTCTCTTCCTGTAGGATGTGTTGCGGGTTATCTAACGATAAATCAAGGTCTTGTATCTCTTGCAACGTCGGTAGATCGTTTAGGGTGGTAACATTAAAATAATCCAGAAATTGTTTGGTCGTGCCGTATAAACCAGGACGGCCTGGGGCTTCCTTATGGGCGACCACCTTGATCCAGTCTCGCTCCAACAAGGTTTGGATAATGCTGGTGCTGACGCTAACGCCACGTATGTCTTCAATATCACCGCGTGTCACGGGCTGGCGGTAAGCGATAATCGCCAGCGTTTCTAGCAAGGCGCGGGAATAGCGTGGCGGTTTTTCCTCGAACAAACGCGATACCCAGCGGGACAGTTCCTGCCTGACTTGAAAACGATAACCACTGGCAACGTGCTTTAATTCAATGGGGCGGTCACGATAATCTTCGGTGATGGATTCGATTGCTCCCAGTATCTCAATGGTTTCCGGCTGTTCAATTTCAGGGAACACTTGTTGAATCTGCTTGATGGTCATAGGACGGTTAGCAGCAAAAATGATGGCTTCAACGATGCGTTTTATTTCCATGTTGACATCCAGTATTTCAATGACCGGATCCGGCAGTACTTGCGGTAATTCCACCGCTTTCACCAATTCCGTCAACTCCACCATTTCTATCAAGGGAGTGGGTGGAGCTGGCAGTTCTAACTCGCAGCTCTGCGTAAGGCTCGGACTGGAAGATGTCAATGAGACGCTCTTTACTGAGTTCGAGGATCGCCAGAAACGAGACGACGACCCCTTGTCGTCCTTCTTTTCTGAAGAAAAGTTGCGAAAAAAGGAGACTATCCGCTCCTTTAAGGTTTTCCAAAATGGCTGACATTCGTTCACGGACAGATAACGGCTCTTTAGTGATGTGATGGTGGCTGAGTTGCTCAACCCGTTTCAAGACATCCTGAAATGCCAACAGCATTTCATTTAGCTGGATGTCAGGCAGTACTTGTTCGATATTCAATTTCGAGACATCAACGACGGCGACAAAAATATCGCGTTCCAACCGTGGCATCAGGTCGATTTCCTCGGCAACGCTTTTAATGCACTCGTATTCCTGTAATCTGCGTATCAAAGTCGCCCTAGGGTCTTCTTCCTCGTCTTCCGACTCCGATTGCCTGGGCAGTAACATTCTGGACTTTATTTCGGCCAGCACCGCCGCCATCACCAGATATTCTGCCGCCAATTCCATTTTCATAGTACCCATCACTTGAATATAAGCAATGTACTGATGCGTTATCTGGGCTATCGGTATGTTGATAATGTCAACATTTTGCCGCCTTATCAAGTACAGCAATAAATCCAACGGCCCTTCAAATAACTCAAGGAACACCTCCAGCGCATCCGGCGGTATATATAAGTCTTCCGGCAGCTGGTTGAACGGCGCACCATTGACTATCGCATAAGCTGACGGCGCTGTCGGTCGTTTGATAGTGCTTTCGGGCATATTCATTGCTTTATTTCAACAAAATAAGTCAATGGCTAAGGACACATCTCAAGAATTTAATTCAGCCCAGCTAACGACAAAAACAGGTTTTGGGCTATGTACATAGGATAAGCAAGAATAATATTCAATACTTTGGTATACAGTAAAATTAGCAAAATTATGAAACCATATTTCTCTAATTGATTGTATTTCCAAGCCAATCTGGGGGGCAGAATGCCCGTTAGCACACGACTGCCATCTAACGGTGGTATAGGTAACAGGTTGATTAACGCCAACACGAGGTTAATGGAAATGCCTGCAATACCTGTGTAAATCAGCGGTAAAGAAACACTTTCCGCACTTGCACCTATCGTAACACCAATACGGGCAAGTAATGCCCAGAACACGGCCATGAGTATATTTGAAATAGGTCCTGCTAAGGCAACAATCGCCATATCGTGCAAGGGTTTTTTAAAGTTACGGGCATCAACAGGTACAGGCTTTGCCCAACCAAAAATGAATCCCGTGCCAGTTAGCAGCAACAAGCCTGGAAGAATAATCGTGCCTAGCGGGTCAATATGTTTGATGGGATTTAAAGTCAGCCGCCCCAATCTATCCGCCGTGCTATCGCCATATTTTTTTGCCACCCAACCGTGTGCCGCCTCATGCACGGTAATCGCAAAGACGACCGGCAATAGCCAGACGGCTATGCGCTGCACCATTGTTAATTCATTCATTATGGTTTTAATTCCTGTTAATTCAGCATAGCCGCAATGCCTTTGCCTTGCCGTATGATTTCGGGATCATGATCGGTAAATGCGATGATTGTGGTCTCTTCGTACGGTATCACACCAGCATCTATGACCAAATCTAATTCATATTCCAATCGTTCGCGGATTTCGTAAGGATCAGTCAAGCCTTCATCGTCCCCAGGCAATATTAACGTAGAACTGAATAAGGGTTCTTGCAATTCTTTGACCAGTAATTGTGCGATAGGGTGGTTAGGGATACGGATACCAATGGTCTTTTTATTGGGATGTTGCAAACGGCGCGGCACTTCACGAGTTGCATCCAGAATAAACGTGAACGGCCCCGGTGTTAAAGCCTTAATCAGTCGGTGGGCATTATTGCCCATTTTGGTAAATGTAGAGACCTGGGTCAAATCCATACAAATCAACGTAAAATCGTGTTTGTCATCCAATTGCCGGATACGGCGTATTTTATCCAACGCCTGTTTATCACCAATATGACAAGCCAGCGCATAAGACGAATCGGTTGGATAAGCAATAACGCCGCCGTTCTGGATGATTTCCACGGCACGATGAATCAAACGTAATTGCGGATTTTCAGGGTGTATTGCAAAAAACTGAGCCATGCACAGTGACATAAATAACGAAATTGAGTGCAATTATACCCCATATCCCTTTTAACTTTGTGCTATTGCAACCCCGACAATATCAATAGTTTCATAAGTTGTCGCATGTAAGATGCATGTATTAGTAGTGTTTGAGGCATGAAAAGGTGCAAGAACTTATGAAACTATTAATACTTATATCAAAGTAAATAGGGTGCGTTTTACGCACCAAAAACATTGGTGTTTTGAATGTTACCAAATTCGGCAGTCTTTTGGTTTATGGTTTTTTGGTGCATGGAATGCACCCTACCTTGCTACTTTGCTGAGTGAACATTAGATTTTCCAAGGTTACACATCGAGCAGAGTGTTTGCAGATTGTACAAAAACGTTTCGCCACCCTTGCTCCAGGGGACTATATGGTCAACATGAAGTTCGACACCAGGCGATAGAGCAGGGCTTGCCCCGCAAGTGCAGCAAGTAAATCGGTCTCTCTGTAAAACATGCCAGCGAAGCCGAAGCGATGGGTCGCGCGCCGTCTTAGGTTCGTTTACATTTTTTTCTACGGCTACGGGTGCTTCAGTTCCATTAACGTTAGCATACTCAATGAAAGCTTCTAATGCCGCAGTCCAAGAACCGAATCGTCTATTGTAAGGGTATTGGGAAATTGTTGAAGGTGGTTTTGCAAGCTCGCTACGTCGGGGTTGTCGACCATCATGTTGCCAAAGTATCAAAATATTCTCAAATAAGCGCTCATCGGAGATGTTGACTTCATTTGAGAGAGAAAGGCCGACTTTAAGTAGGGCATTGTTCCAAGAACCAAAGCGTCTGTGAACAGTGCTGACATCGTATTGACCACATTCGTTGTATTTCTGCTGAGATACTGTCGAAGCACCGATTATTTCGGCGACGCGCTTTAAGTCAGCCAAAAGTTCAGCGTCATCTACTGGCTGACCAGAAACACGCGTCAATATAAACTTACCTGATGTCGCCTTACACTGTAATTAGGTAATTTCAATATTCAACGCAAAAACCGTCCACCACTAATATCAATCAAAGCACCATTAATATGCGACGACATATCGCTGACCAGGAAAAGCACCGAGCTAGCAACTTCCTCAGCCATTGTATTACGCCCTAACGGGGTTTGTTTGCGGTAGTTTTCCAGCATTTCGGGGGTGGAGTGGATTTCGTGGTGCTGGGTTTCTACGGTGCCGGGCATGACGGAGTTGGTGCGGACGTGCGGGGCGAGTTCTTTTGCCAGGGTGTGGGTGAATACCATCAGTCCGCCTTTGGGTGCGGCGTAAGCACCAGCACCGTTCGCACCGCCGGTCTGTACGGACAAGGACAGCAGGTTGACGATACGGCCGCTGCCGGTATTACGTAAGTGTGGGATGGCGTGTTTGGTCACCAAAAATGCGCTGGTCAGGTTTATATCCAGTGATTTGCGCCAGTTATCCAGGGTAGTTTCTTCGATTTTTGCGCGTTTGACCAAGCCGCCGCTGTTGTTGACCAGAATGTCCAACCGTCCGGTTTCTGCAACCAGCTTATCAACGACCGCATTGGCTTGGTCTTCGTCGGTTAAATCGGCGGGTAACAGCATCCCTTTGAGATTTTGCAGGGCGAATGTCTCCATCAGGGTTTCGGCTGCGTCCTTACTGGTGTGGTAATTAATACCGACAAAAGCCCCGGCTCTGCCTAATGTCAAGGCACACGCCCGACCTATGCCAACTGCCGCCCCGCTTATGAGGGCGACTTTACCCGTTAAATCCAATGTCTGTTCAGGTATCATGCTGATACTCCTATCAAATTAAGACAATGCTTCACCCGCAAAATTAAGTTCTATCTTGATGCCGACGGGATCATACAAAAAAATCTGTGTCATTTCCCTATCCGCTAAAGATCGTTGTTCCAGCGTATGCGGAATATTTTTCTTGCTAAAATCCACCATAAACTCTGCCAAACCGGTACACGCGAAGGCGACGTGGTTAAAATGGATTTTGTCGGCTTCGTTCATCCAGTCTTCGGTGACGGACAAATGGATCACAGGTGTGTTGCCTGCATATAACCACGCGCCATCCCGTTTGGATTTTGCCCTGAACCCTAGCTTCAAGCCCAACACATCCTCATAAAACGCTTTTACTTTAGGCAGTTGTTCTGCGCTAACTTCAATGTTAATGTGGTTTATTCCTGCGACTGCCATAATTTCCTATCTTACGTAACTTGCTAATTTTAATGTTTCAAGGAAGACCTGACTAAGTCCTTCGACAAGCTCAGGACGAACGGCAAGAAGTTCCCCTAATTTACAAAGCTTTAATTTTTTCCAATACAGCCTGGGCATGACCTTCATGATTGACCCCGTACTCCACATCAACCAATTTGCCTTGTTTATCAATAATAAACGTTGAACGCAAGATCGCCATGCTTTTCACGCCGTTTTTCTCACGTTCCCGCCACACATTGTACAGCTCGCACAATTCACCCGACGTATCCGCCAACAAATCCACTTTCAGGCCGAATTTGTCGATAAAAGCAGTATGGCTTTCGCAAGAATCTTTGCTAACGCCGATGACGACTGTATCCAATGCGGCGAATTCGCTTGCCATCGCGGTAAAATCATTGGCTTCTATGGTGCAGCCTGGGGTGTCGTCTTTGGGGTAAAAATATAGGATGACGTTTTTTTCACCGTTGTAATCAGACAAGCTGACCATTTGATGATTTTGATTGAATGATCTGAAATTGGGCGCTGACTGTTGATTTTCTAACATAAAAATCTCCTCAAGGTAATTATCAGTTGATTATTGTTATCTGTACGCACACAAGAGCGTTAATAGCATCATAGTGAGCCAATGGCTGAATGTCCAGCCATAACTTTTGCGTTTTTGGTAACGATTTTTCGTGAATCTGCTAAGGTCTTACTTATTATTAAAAACTTGCTATCCTTCCAGTTTAAGCAGACCAAAAACATAAGCGTTTATCATTGGGAATGCTAGAATTAAACGTATAGGTAGCTAAGATTGCTGTTCGAAATAGCACCCTGAATGCCTGAAGAAATCATTTATTAATCATTATTTATTAGTCACTTAGGAAGACACATGACCAAAAAAGTTACCAAAGTCGTTTTTCCCGTTGCTGGTTTAGGCACACGCTTTTTGCCCGCAACCAAAGCCGTCCCCAAAGAAATGCTGCCTATCGTGGATAAGCCACTGATGCAATATGCTGTGGAAGAATCCATTGCAGCAGGTATTGATACGATGATTTTTATTACCGGACGTAGTAAAAATTCCATTATGGATCATTACGATAAAGCGTATGAAATGGAAAAGGAGCTCGAAGCCAGAAATAAAACCGAAATCCTTAATTTGCTGCGTAGCATTATTCCGCCCCATATCAAGTGCGTATTTATCCGCCAGCCTGAAGCGTTAGGGCTGGGTCACGCGGTTTATTGCGCCCTGCCTGCGGTCGGCGACGAACCGTTTGCTGTCATCTTGCCTGACGACCTGATAGAAGACGGTGAACGTGGCTGCATGAAGCAAATGGTCGATCTTTACGCACAAACCCAGATATCTATATTAGGTGTGGAAAGGGTAGACCCTTCCGAAACCGACAAATACGGCATCGTCAGGACGGGGGAAAGCAACGGTTCTTACGCGGCTATCGAACATATAGTCGAAAAACCGAAACCGGATGTCGCGCCTTCCAATTTGGCAGTCGTAGGCCGGTACATCTTGAATCCAGGCATTTTCGACAAAATTAAAAACACCGGGCGCGGTGCAGGTGGCGAAATCCAGTTGACCGATGCGATAGCCGATTTAATGAAAGACGAGCAAGTTTTGGCTTACGAATTCGACGGAAAACGTTACGATTGCGGTGCTAAACTGGGCTTTTTAGTGGCAAATGTGGAATATGGACTGCTGCATAAAGAGCTAAAAAACGACTTTAAGGCGTATTTGAAGGATTTTGTGGGAAAGCTATAGGGCTACTAGGTTGAGGTACGAAACCCAGCATTTCCGGCTACTTGCTGGGTTTACCAGCCCAGCCTACAGACTATCCTACGAATTATTTTTAAACGACAAAAACGCTCAATCCTGGCTTTTCTTCCCAGCGTGCCAGGATTCCACAGACTTCGGTAACCGCCCTAAATCGTCGATCACCGTAATGCTATGCGGTTGGGTGTCCGACCATTCCCACAACACCAGGTTACGGTTTTCTTCCTTACAACCCGGTGCAAAACTTTGCACGATTGCGCCGACCATGCCCATGCCATGCAATTTATCGGCGAGTATCCAGCTTGGTGGTTCCATATTTTGTGATGCCAACCCTTCCCAGGCGCAAGCCAAGCTTGCCGTCGTTTGCCCCAGTAAGGCTTGAATTTTGTGATGCGTTAAATCGACCAAATCGGTGCATTCGACTTGATAAGCGACTAAAGTCATGGGCTGCGGTTTGAATGGAAAGCCTTGTTGCGCCTCCATCCAGGCGGTGGTTGGGTCTAATGAGGTGTACAGTGCGTTTTTGCCGGAGCGGTTAAAACGTCCGCCGTGTCTTTTAGCGCCTTCCCCCGAAAGCGGCTGGTAAGACCACATTGGGTGATGGGCGCGGTAAACGATCCCAGAAAAATCAATAGTGGGTATTTTCAAGCATAGCCGCCGTCGGCAATTCGGGAAAGATAGGTTTTAACGGCATCGGCACGGCCTTCTTTGACGAGATCTTCAGCGGTTTTATCGCCAAAGGAAGATAGCGGTTGTGATCGAAACCAGGCAAAAGCACGACCTGAACTACCTGACCATTCCGTTACACGGTTGATGATTTCGACGGTATCCCTTAATCTGGCTTGGGTGGCCTTACTTTTGACCCGTGCGCTTTTGGAAACAGAATCATGCGACAAGCCGGTAACATCTGCCAAGTCATGTTGGGTAATATGCAAGACTTTGGCAAGTGCATTCGCAGCTACGTAACCTTCGTTGTTGATAACTGAATGTAAGAATTCAACGTTACTCATAATGCCTCTTATTTTGTACGTAATTATGGCATTATTGTAGGGCATTTTTGTATTATTTCAACATCAATTGCAAAGAACCGATTATTCCTGCAATAAGTTTTGCACCTGTGTTTCAAGCTCTGGATGTGAGCCAAACGCGCAATCCCTCAGTATTCCGTTTTTATCGACCAAAATGTGGGACGGCGTCCCTTTCAGGTTAAACAGCTCAAAAGTCTGTGCGTGATATTCCAGTTTTTGCAGGTAACTTCGGACTTGTTGCAAGACTTTTTCTTGATATGCTTTGGGTTGGTTTCCAAAATTGGGCAGTTGTTCCTCAATAAAGGCGTTTACTTCATCTTCACTGGCCTCAGCATCCCGCTTTATCAGCCTGTCCATCGCCAGCGGAAAAGGGATGCTAAAAGGTAAACGCCCATCCACCAGGATGCCGTGTTGGTTTAACATAGCTAAGGTTTCGCCGATGACTTCGCGGTCTTTGACGAGCCGAAGTAGATTTTCCAGGGTGTTTTTGTCGAAATCTTCAAATGCGGTGGCTATGCCAAGCACGGTTAAGCCTTTGCCTGAATAGCGTTGGTGCAAGCTTATCGCTTGCGGCAGGGCGTACAGGAAACAGCCTGGGCAATTGACCTGAAATACTTCCAGCAACACGACTTGGCCTGTAAGTTGGTCGAAATTGGTTGGCTTACCCTGAACCCAGTCAGATACTGAAAATAAGGGGGCTTTTTGACCTATACGCACTTTTATCAAGGTATTCGGTTTTTACCTGCCTGCTTCCACTACCGCTTTTAATGAAGCCAAACCTTGCTCAAACATGCCGCCGCACATTTTGTCGCAGTTCATGAATAAGCCCATGACTTTAGCCATGAAGTTGTTGATTCCGGTCATAGTCCAGGTCACGGCAGTTTGATCGCCATCAGGCTTGAAGGTAAATTCTGCGATGTTGGTAGCTTTCATCGGCTTCAGGAATTCAAGCCTGAACTGGATGAAATCGCTAGGACGGCTTTCGGTGACGGTCATGCTGCCTACGCCGACCTTGTTGTTGCCAGCCCAGCTCATTTTTGCATCGACTCCTTCCGATGGGCCTTCAAAGGAATTTTTGGCATTGGGATCGAGCTTTGCCCAAGGCGACCACGCCTCCCAGTTTTGTAGGTTGTTGACGTGGGGGAATATGGCTGAGGCAGGCGCAGTTATTGTGCCTGTTCTGGTAATACGAAAATCGTCTGGCTGCCTGTTTGCGAGTACAAAAACCACTATGATTCCAATTATTATTAAGAATAGTATGATATTGAGCATGGGATTTTTCCTCTTAGTTTATTGTGGTGCACTCTAACTATATACCCTGAAACAGCATCATTCAATTGGTGAATACAGCGATTGGGCATATTAGCTATTGGTCATATAGCAAAACCCAATGATAATATCGGTATCATTAACTTAACTTATGAGAAATCAATGAGCAATGTATTCAGTTTTACCGGAACGGTCGGCCGCGATGCGGAAGTCAGGTACACCCCATCGGGATTGGCGGTATTGAGCGTGACGGTCGCCAACAACATCGGCTTTGGGGACAAACAACAGACTTTATGGGTACGCGTGGCACTATTTGGTAAACGTGCCGAAGGTGGCTTGCAAAATTATCTGAAAAAAGGTCAACTAGTATTTGTCTCTGGCGAATTGACCCAAAACGAGTACAAAGCCAATGACGGTACGATGAAATCCAGCTTGGAACTTAATGCCAATATTATTGATTTACTTGGCAAAAGAAGTGAATCCAGCCAACCCCAGCAAGCCTATCAAGCATCAGAAAAACAGCCATCGACACCACAAAGCGGTAGCCATGATAATTTTGACACACCTTATGATGACGATATTCCGTTTTAACGGATGCCTGAGTCAGCTACTGTAAAAAATACAATTAAGCCCATGAAATAATTGAATATTTATCATTAAAATATTCGTCATGACATCAGGGTAGCGATATTGTCTGCTAAATGTTCGAGTGTCGCTTTGGTATGCTTTACCTGATTTCGTAGCTTCTGAAAAGCCATTGGATACCGATTTTTGAGACTTCTATGCTTCCTGCGGACACCTTCCAACATGCGTTAACTTCTATCAAGTCCCAATGGCTTCGGACGGTGCTGATTATATTGGCGATGAGCATAGGTGTGACTTCAGTAACCGTGCTGATTTCCTTGAGTGAAAGCGCACGTACCTACATCGTCAATGAGTTTGAAGCCTTGGGTACGCATCTTGTCATTGTTCTACCAGGGCGAACTGAAACCACGGGCGGCGCTCCGCCGGTGTTTGGTGAAACACCCAGGGATTTGACTTTAGACGATGCGGAATCTTTGTCGCATAGCCCTTATATTGCTGCGATTGCGCCGCTGACGATTGGTTCTGCGCCCGTTACGGCGGCAGGGCTAGAGCGGGAAACCAATGTGTTTGGTTCGACGCATGAGCTGCTGCGGGTACGGCATTTGACTATGGCGCAAGGCAGTTTTTTGCCAAAAACGGAATCCAATGAAGCCTTGTCCGTTTGCATAATAGGGCAAACGATACGCGAACAGTTATTCGCCAATACGTCCGCGCTTGGGCAATGGTTGCGTATTAACGACAGGCGTTTTCGTGTTGTTGGCATCCTGGCTTCGGAAGACCAATCAGTGGGTGTTGATTTTGATGAGATGGTGATTATTCCGGTTGCATCCGCCCAGGCCCTGTTCGATACGCAATCCCTGTTTCGTATTTTGATCGAAACCAAATCCAGGGACGCGATGATAAAAGCAGTTGATGATGTCAAAAAAATCATAAAGCTACGTCATGAAGGTGAAGAAGATATTACTATCATCACGCAAGACAGCGTGGTGAGCGCGTTCAATAAGATCCTGATTGCGCTGACTATTGCAGTCGCAAGTATTGGCGGCATTAGCTTGATTGTAGCGGGTGTGCTGGTGATGAATGTCATGTTAGTCAGCGTTACCCAGCGGACTGCTGAAATCGGTTTGTTAAAGGCATTGGGCGCATCCCAAACCCAGGTGCAGTGGCTGTTTTTGGCGGAAGCGGTCTTATTATCGTTGGCGGGTGCGCTGGTCGGTTTGCTGTTCGGTCAATTGGCAATTGCACTGTTGCACGTTGTTTACCCGAAATTTCCTATTGAGCTACCGAACTGGGGATTGCTGTCCGCATTAGGTGTTTCAATTTTGACTGGCTTGATTTTTGGTGTTTTGCCTGCGCGTAAAGCGGCAAGACTTGATCCTATCATAGCATTAGCAAAACGATAATCATGCACTTCATCGACATACTGCGGCTGTCATTTCGGACGATCACATCCTATAAATTGCGCTCTGCGTTAACGTCGTTAGGATTGATTATCGGTATTGCTGCGGTCATCATTTTGACCTCATTGGGCCGTGGTCTGCACAGTTTCGTCATCGCTGAATTTACCCAGTTTGGGACGAATATCATCGGCATTCATCCTGGCAAGAAGTCCACGTTTGGGCTATCTGCCGCTACCATGAACACGGTAAGACCCCTATCAATGGCAGATGCCGCTGCTATCAGTAAGTTGGGCGGCATTGTTGCCGTTGTGCCGGTGGTGCAGGGCAATGCGCGGGTTGAGACCGACAACAAACAGCGGCGCAGTAATGTCATCGGTGCTGGGGATGCTGTCCCGAAAGTATGGAACATTCGTCCAGCGCTAGGTCAGTTTTTGCCTGCTGGTGAGGAAACAAACCCGCGTGCCTTTGCCGTCCTGGGGGATAAGCTGGCTACCGAATTATTCGGGCAAACAAGTCCATTAGGAAAGCGCGTACGTATCGGTACTGATCGTTACCGCGTGATTGGCGTGATGGAAAAAAAAGGCCAAATGCTGGGTTTTGATATGGATGACACGGTCTACATTCCCGCCGGAAAAGCCTTGGAGATGTTCGACAGGGAAAGCCTGATGGAAATAGATTTGCTGTATGCCAATAACGTATCCGTCGCGACCTTGCAAAACAGTATTAAACGGTTATTAGTCGCCAGGCATGGCGGTGAAGATTTTACCTTGATTACCCAAAACCAGATGTTAGAAAGCATGGATTCAGTCCTGAATATTTTGACGCTAGCAGTGGCGGCTTTAGGTGGAATTTCATTATTGGTCGGTTCTGTTGGGATCATCACTATCATGACGATTGCCGCATCAGAAAGGGTATCGGAAATTGGCTTGCTCAAGGCAATAGGTGCGGAAAGGAAGATAATATTCAAGTTGTTCTTGTTTGAAGCCCTGACATTAAGTGCGGTGGGTGGCGTAATAGGCGTTATCGCCGGGATTGGGGTGGTCGGTTTAATCGGTATCCTAGTGCCAGCTCTTCCTGCTGAATTGGCGTGGGCGTACGTTGCAGCGGCATTTTTGCTTTCTTTGCTTATTGGCATTGTTTCCGGGGTGATGCCTGCGATCAAGGCTGCCCGTTTAGATCCCTTGCAAGCATTGCATTCTGAATAAACAATCTCCTGCCATACGAGTTTCATCCAAGCTATGCAATCTGCCCATCAACTATCCTGATCCTGTGCGGCGCACGATTACCTAATGCTTGGTCGTGGGTAATCATCACCAAGGTAACACCTTGCTTATTAAGGCTTTCCAATAGCTCCATAATTTCCAGGCCGGATTTGCTGTCGAGGTTGCCTGTGGGTTCGTCCGCCAACACTACTTCTGGGCGCATAATCATTGCCCGCGCAATCGCCACCCGTTGCAGTTGTCCGCCGGACAATTGGTTGGGCTTGTGGTGCATTCGATCCTGGAGATTAACGGCGACAAGAGCTTCCTCAACCCGCCGCTTGCGTTCTTTGCTGTCGATACCTGCCAATATCATGGGCATTTCCACGTTTTCTGCGGCGGTCAGGCGGGGAATGACGTGAAAAAACTGGAACACAAAACCGATGTTTTCCCGGCGTATTTGTGCCAGTTCATCATCGCTGCGCTTTATCACATCCAGATCGTTCAACACGTACCGCCCCGAAGAGGGTCGATCAAGCAAGGCGATAATGTTCAATAAGGTGGATTTGCCTGAACCTGACGGACCCATTATGGATACGTATTCGCCCTTGTTAATCGTGAGGTTGATGTCATCCAAGGCGTGGACGGTGTGTTCGCCGACCTGAAAATAACGGTGGATATGCTCCAATTGGATCACGGCTTTTCCTTGACGAATGTTCCAGCCACCACGCCATCTTGGCCGATTGATTTGACGATTTTATCGCCGACATTCAGACCAGATAGCACCTCTACGGTATTCCAGTTAGTCAATCCTGGCTTGAAACTGCGTTCTTCCAACAAGCCATCGTCTTTAACCAGCAATACGCGGTTATTTTCCATGACGGCTTCCGCCGGAATACGGACCGCCTGCGGCTTGCTGGTCAGCAAAACTTCGATGTCGGCACTGTAGCCGGGCAACAATTCTTTCAGGTCTTTGGGATCGGTCAGTTTGACTTCGACCTCGACAGTACGCGCCTGCTTTTCTTTTTCCAGCACATACGGGGCAATTCTGGACACCGTGCCGGAACAGCGTTTTTCCGCAAAGGCATCGAGTGAGACACACGCTGTCATCCCTGCCTTGATTTGCGGTGCATCGACTTCATCAATGGGCGCGGAAACATATAGGCAGCTAATATCCATCAAATCAATGGGCGGCAATGTCAATATTCCGGGCGGCGAAGGTGTAACGAATTCACCCAATTCCGCATTAATTTCTGCAATTGTGCCGTCAAAAGGCGCGAATACCAAGGTGCGTTCAACTGCCGCTTGTGCTGCATCCTTGCTTCTTTCGCTTACCGTAACGCTTTCTCGTGCAGCATTACAGCCTGCTTGTTTGGATTTGGCAGCAGATACTTTGCTATCTACCGCTTCTTCAGACACGATATGATTATTTTTGAACAACTTGGAGATACGTTGCGCTTCTCTCCCCGCATTTGCGCCCAACTGGCAAGCCTGTTCTGCGGTTGCTTTATTTGCTTTGATTTGTGCTTCTTGTAACTTAACCTGATCTTTTAAATCGGCATTCCACACTTCCAGCAATAATTGATTTTGCTTAACTTGATCACCTTCCTTCACATGCAGTTTTGCCACTTGCCCACCCGTTGCTGGCGCAAGAAACGCTCGTCGGCACGCTTTCACCGTTCCTACCCGCGTATTGGAAACCGTCGATTTAACTTCTCCTTTTTCGACCGTATAGACATCAACTTCTATAGCTACGGGCTGCTTTTTGTAAAAATAAGTCGCAATAAGCCCGATAAGGATAATTGCGATTAATAGATAGCGTTTTCTCATTTGCACATTCCGCTGTGGAAATTAACAATATTTTATTAACTAAAAAACATCCAATTTGAATCCGCCTTTTGTAAAAGTTCGCGTTATTTTTAAGGACACTGTGATTTTACCGTGGATTTACTTTTTCAGACCAAATTTGCCTAATATTGAGCAATGTCAAATTCTTGCAGGTCTGCGGTTTCTAAACCCATAAGTCCTAATCGCTCCGAGGCAGCATTTTCAATCCTTATCACCCCATTTCCAACCAATCCAATTCAGCATCCGAAAAACCCGCAATTTTCCGCATTTCTCGGTTAAATGGCCCTTTGGGTTTGCCGCCTCGGTAATACTGGGTTATTAATGCTTGGTATTGGGTTTCTGGCTGTAGCCCTTGCTGGTTGCAGAGGGTTTTAAACCAATATGAACCACGTTCTACATGCTTAACTTCATCACTTAAGATGCGGTTTAAAATCGCTACTCCAGCAGTATCTTCCTGAGCAGCAAATTTAGTAATGATGGCGGGCGTTACATCCAGCCCCCTTGCTTCCATACAACGGGGGACTAATGCCAATCGCGCCAATAAATCATCTGCCGTCTCAACTGCGTGATCCCACAGACCACCATGTGCAGGCAAGTCGCCGTATTCGACGTTTAAACTGCGTAAATGTTGCCTGATGAGTTCAAAATGCTGGGCTTCTTCATCGGCAACGCACAGCCAATCCTGATAGAATTGCTCTGGCAAGCCACGAAAGCGGTAAAGCAAATCCCAAGCCAAGTAAATCGCCATGAATTCAACATGGGCAATGGCGTGAAAAAATGCAATTACGCCTTCTGGTGATGTTATCTTGCGCTTGGGCATATTGCGCGGGGCTTGCAAAATCGGCTTTTCGGGGAATTTTACCCCTCCAATCGCTTGTACCGCTTGGTTTGAACTAAAATCCAATTGACCATTATCTAACAACAACTTGGCGTGATGGGTTTGTGCCAGTTTTTCATCGATAGTGGGATTATGGAGACAGGCTTCGGCTATCTCAAATATATTGTTCATCATGCAATTTAATACGGACTATGCTTAAAATTATCGATATTCTGACGTTGCTACTTTACTGCGCGGCAATTTTCTGGCTTTCACACAAGCCATCATTGCCTATACCCATGCTATTCGAATACCAGGACAAACTCCACCACGCAACGGCTTATTTTATTATGGCGATGTTGGCATGGCGCACTTTCCGGCATTTTGTTACACCGCCTTTTATACTGGCAATTGTCAGCGTTGTATTTTGCAGTTTATACGGAATCTCGGATGAATGGCATCAATCATTTGTGGTAGGTCGAACAGCCGATGCTTGGGATTGGGTGGCTGATACTTTTGGTGCATTTATGGCGATAGTTTTGCTGACACGATTTTACCCTTATCAAAAACTGAACTGAACAAAGTGGAAAAGCCATTCAAAATCCACAGCCCATTCCAACCCGCTGGTGACCAGCCCACGGCGATCAAGCAACTGATCGAAGGCTTGAATGATGGCGAAGTACATCAAACTTTGCTGGGCGTAACCGGTTCGGGCAAAACTTTTACCATCGCCAATGTCATTAGCCAAGTGCAACGCCCCGCCATGATTATGGCACCGAATAAAACGCTGGCAGCACAATTATATGGCGAAATGAAAGAGTTCTTTCCTGAAAACAGCGTGGAATATTTTGTCTCTTATTATGATTATTACCAACCCGAAGCTTATGTACCCGCCTCTGATACCTTTATCGATAAGGATGCTTCCTTAAACGAACATATCGAACAAATGCGGCTATCTGCTACCAAAGCATTAATAGAAAGAAAAGATACCATTGTAGTCGCAACCGTTTCTGCAATTTATGGCTTAGGTGAACCGGAATCGTACTTCCAGATGGTATTGCATCTGGTAAAAGGCGATATGATTAAGCAACGGGATATTCTGCGACGGCTTGCCGAAATGCAATATACCCGTAACGACATTGAACTGCGCCGGGCAACTTACCGAGTACGCGGTGAAGTGATCGACATTTTCCCTGCCGAATCCGAACAGGAAGCCTTACGGGTTGAGTTATTTGATGATGAAGTCGAACGATTGTCCTTATTCGACCCCTTAACTGGCGAAATCATCAGCCGGATTGTCCGTTACACAGTCTACCCTAAAAGCCACTATGTCACGCCCCGCGAGCAATTATTATCTGCCGTCGAATCAATCAAGATAGAACTTAAAGAACGCTTGGCTTATCTGTATTCTGCCAATAAGCTGGTGGAAGCCCAACGCCTGGAGCAACGCACCTTATTCGACCTAGAAATGATAATGGAAGTTGGCTACTGCTCGGGTATCGAAAATTACTCGCGCTACTTATCCGGCAGGCAAGCGGTTGAATCTCCGCCCACTATGTTCGATTACCTGAGTGAAGATGCCTTGGTGATTATCGACGAAAGCCATGTTACCCTGCCGCAGATTGGGGCCATGTTCAAAGGCGACCGTTCGCGCAAAGAAACCTTGGTGGAGTACGGTTTCAGACTACCTTCTGCGTTAGATAACCGCCCCCTGATGTTCGACGAATTTGAGGCAAAATCGCCCCAACGCATTTATGTCTCGGCAACACCAGGGCCTTATGAGAAAGCCCATTGCGGGGATTTTGTCGAGCAGGTCGTCAGACCGACGGGCTTGCTTGACCCCATCGTAGAAGTTCGTCCTGCCTCAACCCAAGTTGATGATTTGCTTTCTGAAATCAATAAACGCGTGGCGGTAAACGAACGCGTACTCGTCACCACCTTAACAAAACGGATGTCCGAGGACTTGACGGAATACCTTTCGGAACACGATATTCGGGTGCGTTATCTGCATTCCGATGTCGAAACCGTGGAACGCGTCGAAATTATCCGGGATTTACGTTTAGGCAAGTTTGACGTTTTGGTTGGGATTAACCTGTTACGCGAAGGGCTTGATATTCCCGAAGTGTCTTTGGTGGCTATCCTAGATGCCGATAAGGAAGGCTTTTTGCGTTCCGTCGTCTCACTGGTACAAACCATTGGCCGAGCCGCCAGAAATTTGCACGGCAAAGCTATTTTATACGGCGATAAGATCACCCGCTCGATGCAGCAGGCGATTGATGAAACCGACCGCCGACGTGAAAAACAACACACGTTTAATCAACTGCACCACATAGAACCGAAAAGCATCAACAAATCCATCATCGACATCTTACAAATCGCCATTCCAGGCTCAGGATTGCCCGGATTCAGCAAAACTCAAGGAAAAATCGCGGAAAGCGCAGCGGAATATCAGGTAATGTCACCCAAACAATTGGGCAAAAAATTGAAGCAACTTGAAGATTCCATGTATAAACACGCCAAAAACCTGGAGTTTGAACAAGCCGCTAAGATCAGGGATGAAATTAAGGAGCTACAGGAACGCGCTTTGGTTTGATTGTTTTGTGGAATTGAGGATTTTATTAAGCCCCCAAACACTACTCACATTTTAAAAAATGTGCATCCTTGCACTGCACTAACAAGGTGTATTCAATACCTATTAGTTATGAAGATTGATTACAATCCCTGCCCCATCTGCCGATTTGATTTTTCCGGCTTCTGGTTCTTGCGACATAATAACCTTACCTTGAAGCTCAACCGCTCTTGTTCTGTTTTTGCTATTGTTGATAAGGGCTTCTGGTGATTCCCCCTGCACTATCGCCAACGTTTCGGGCAAATCCTCAAAGCTCACAGTTCTCAATGGTACTGTCAAATCCAAAGGCTTTTGTTGTTTTGCTTCTTCAATAGAGGGATGATTTTTTGTTGATGATGCGTGATTAGGTATATGTTTCTTAAATCCGGTCAGAAAAAAACACGCCACAACCACAAAACCGACTAAAACTGAACGAAAACATTTCATCTTGACATCCTCACTCTGGATAGCAGAGTTAAATCGATTAGCGTTTTATAACTGAAAAATATAAAAATAATATTTATATACAATAGGTTATGAAAACTATTTAAAATAAATATTAAATTCTTCTTAAGTTTAGCAGAGAATTTTATTCTGTCAGTGTCAAGCTGTGATTTGGGTTAAATATTTCAGGACAAACATTACCGCACTAACAAATCATTTCCAAACCAGTCCACCAAAACGTGGCGGTAATGCTCAGATTTATGGGTTTGTAAGTGTTCCAAGGGATTAAGATTATCGGTCAGAATAATGCCATTACTGGCATCAACGGTGAATTTACGCTTGTTTAGCCAATCAGCTTGTTCGGCATTGAGCGAGGGTGAAGCTGAATCAATCGGCTGACTGCTGGCAAGAAATATATAATCATTGAAATCTTCACCCGGTTCGGAGACAAACAAAGATTGGTTCGGAAACACTTGCGCGACAGTTTTAGCAACGGAAGCTAACGCTTTTTGGCCTTCGCCTTGACCGAAGGCAACAAAATTAAGCGCGACTATGCCTTGCGGAGACAATAATCCCTGCAATTGTTGCAAGGTTTCCACGGTCAACAGATGTGACGGTTCCGAACCACCCGTAAAACAATCGTGGATAATCAAATCATACGGCCCAGTCAAATGCCGGATTTCATAGCGGGCATCGCCCACGATTGCTTTACCGTTCGATTTAAAGCCGAAATAGTCTGTCGCCGCTTGCGCGACAGCAGGATCAATTTCCAAAGTATCGGTCACAATACCGTATTTGTCACGCAGTGCCATCGCCATGTGTCCTGCGCCCTGCCCTATCAATAAGGCTTTTTTGATTGTCGGTTTGATTGCCGGAATTAAGACAACTATATCCTGATAAGTCAACCGGTTAGCACCATCAGAAATGTTAGCAGCACCAATCATGGAGGCATCAGAGGTGAGAAATCGCAAATCGCGGCTACTTTGCTCGATGACACGAACATAGCCATATAAGCTTTCACGCTCCGAAAGCACGTTAAAACGTCCATCAGGTGGAACATGTCCCGCACCGACAATTTTTGGCACCAAACACAAACCTGCTAACGCAAGAATCGTACAAGGCAAAACAGCAATGGTTTTGCCAAAGCGTTTCTGTTCAAACACAGCAACGGCAACGGCAAGTACGAACAACAACAACCCCAAACTCACCAGAATTTGCCGCGAACCTACCCAAGGGAACAGAAAAAAACCCAGTAACAAAGTGCCTATTACACTGCCCAAGGTGCTGACCGCATAGATAGTGCCGGAGCTGCTACCAACCCCATCCAGTTGTGATGTCGCCAATTTGATGGCAAACGGCCCCACCATACCGAGCAAAGTCAAGCTGGGGAAAAACAACACCAGCGCACTGGTAAATGCGCCACCGCGTAAACCCAACGGGTCGGTCGCCAGTAATACCGGACGTGCTGCCCAGGGAATTAGTAAAGTGAATATCGCAGCCAAAGCAATAATCAACGACAATCCGGTACGTTGCGCCCGGTCAGCCCAACGCCCACCGACAAAATAGCCGACCGCCAAGGCAATCATGGTGACTGAAATTAAGGATGACCAGACGTAAAGACTGGCACCGTAAAACGGCGCTATTAGTCGAGCTCCCAACAATTCGATGACCATTACCGATGCGCCAGTCAGAAATACGATGAAATAAAGCCAGGTTTTGCTGTGGCTAGTGGTAGTACTGTCAGTCATTATCTTTTAACCTAATTATTATTTTGCTTATTTTCAATTTTTGGAATCTCTTAACAAGTTGATTCCATTCATGGTTCGACGACCAGCGGAAGTGCATGCGGTGCAAGCTCGCCGCTAACGGCTCAAACTTTAAAAGATCCAATCAATAGCTAATGCACTGGAATCTTAATATATTGAGGTTCGTATTTAGTCAAAAACTATCTTACCCCATTGAGCCGCCCGTTTCACCGTGGGTATCCACCCAAAGATGAGGTAAACCCAAATTCTGCAACCATTCAGTTCCTTCACCTTCCTTAAGCATAGCTATTGTCGATGCACTGCCTGCCACCACACAAAAATCACCGATCACGCTAACTGCCGCCAGATGCCGCACCGGCCATCCTGTTTTGGGATTTAACACATGCCCATAGCGTACGCCATCAACGATGATGCAACGCTCATAATCCCCGCTACTAGCGAGTCCACCCTTTTTACTAAAAAATAACTTAATAACTCCGTAATAACACTATTCTATTGAAATACAATAATAAACACTTACGAGTTTAGTCTATTTGTCGCTTTTGTCACAAAATTCATGTCCAATTAAGTTGTGAAAGCCGCCGCTATTTTTTTGATATTTGTGACGAAGTTCTCAAAAAATATCATAGCTCCAAATGCAGGATTACACAAAATTTATGAATGGTGGTAACAATTTACGTCACTACCTTACAATTTTGTCAGGTTGACGTGAAACTCACTCAGATAACTGCCCAAGTCAGCCCACCTTTTCCGCATAACGTATGGATAATGCCCATATCAAATCGACAAATTCCGGCTGATTAAAATGGGGAACACCTGAAATAACTAAAACAAAGCGATTTTTACCGATAAACAGCGGCCAAAAGCCGATCTGGTTGTTACCGAATACGTCGATTATTCCCCAGGAATGATTAGCTACACCGAGGTTATTCATCAACACGCCAGAACGCCGACTATGAACAGTTGCCAGTTCTGCACTCAGACCTGATAGCTCTTCCGCGACTTCGTGTGGAAAGCCGTGGCTGGCAAGATAAAAGCCCTGCATATCAGCCAATAATACCTTGCCGCTTTCAGACATTTTACTGAGCAAATCAGGTAGAATATTTTCAAGCAGATCAGATGGATAGCTGCGTTCGGCATTCAAGCCTTGTACCCAGCCCAGCTTTTGACATTGATGTAGTAGCTCAAGGCACTTTTCCGGCTCATCAAGACCAGTCATTTCTTGGAGTTTATCAAGATTTAACGCCTGAGTTACCGGCTGCTGGAGCATTTTCCTGAGAAATTGCCGAGACTTATCCGTGTCACCAGAGGAGACAGCATAAAATGCACCGGCTGGCGTGGGGTATAAAAATAGACCTTCGGATAGGGTATAGGTACTCATAATTATTCTGCCAAGCCAGGATCCAAAGAATAGAGCAATGATTGTACCAGCAAAGATATATCTTCTTTGACTCTTGCATCAACTGCAAAAATCGGCGGTTTCAAATCTGAAATTTGCAATTGAGCGTGGTAGTCGGCAATGGTCGGCTTGCTGCTGATGTCCATTTGCGTAACACCGATGGCAACCCCAGTTTCGCCGATATATTTCTTAAACGCCTCCAAAAAGAAGCGCATATCTTTGAATGGATCGGCTCTGGTATTGTCCAGCAACAAAACCAAACCAATCCCGCCAGTAACGAGGATGTCCCACATGAAGTCGAAACGCTCTTGGCCTGGCGTGCCGTAGAGATGAATTTTCTCACCATCGTCAAGATTCATAATGCCATAATCCATCGCAACAGTCGTTGCAGCCTTTCTGGATTTGGTCATATCACTTGCGGCGGCATCGGTTTTAATCGGTGGCACATCGCTGATGGAATTTATCGCGGTGGTCTTGCCTGCGCCGACGGGACCGGTAAAAATAATCTTATATTGACTCATGATCTCGATGTTCCGTTATACCTAATTAATTACCGCGCAATTTACTCATAATGCGACCCAACAATCCCTTAGCTTTACTTGGTTGAATATCCGGCGCTTGCACGAGAACATCCTCCGCCCTTCTTGCCTGACCAACCAAACCGACGGCATACGCAGCACTGACAAACACAAAGACATATTGCGGTCTGATATTGAGTGCCTGAGCGACATTGACCATCGTCCTAGGACCTTGAATGAGCAAGGATGCAATTCTAAGTGCATGGGGCGTAATCACTAAGCGGGTAAAATTAGGCCAGTTTTTTAAGTAAATCGGTAGTTTGAAGTCAATTTCTTGGGGATAGCGTCCCCTTGAAGTCCAGCACGCCAGCTTCCATAAAAACGCGTCCATGTTTTGAAACTTATCCAAAGCACCGCCTATATCCATTTTTTGTGGGTCTACTGGTGTAAGAAACAATTCTGCTGTCTTAGTCTTACGATTGAGCTGTATCCCCGCAAAACCTTTCAGCTCAATATCACCCGCCTCCAGCCAAATTTCTTGGGTTCGTGGAAATAAGGTAATCGGCCACCAGCTAGATTCCAGCAACATTATTTGATTGTTTATCTTAGCTTCTGCAATAGCGGCTTGGAAAAAACCTTGAAAGTAGTCTTTGGGATTGTAATTAGCATCGTTGATAAATTGCTTAGGTCCATTTGCGTCAAGCCCGTCAATTCCGCCAATTAGCTCATTAAAGCTTTTTTCATCCAGCCGCATCGCAGTTTGATGTTTTGCTGTTTTGCTGCGCTCACCCTGATCGGCTACAAAGGTTTTAAGTACGGGCTGTTCCGGTTCGACTGGCGGTTGCGTCGCTTCTTCAGGTTTAGTTTGCGGTACTGGCGCATCTTGATTCTGCGTCAAACTGTAATTGAACAGATCCAAAACATCTTTTTCAGCCGCTTTTGGATCTGGCGGCATGACTCTTTCCGCCGCTTTTATTGAACGTTCAGCGATAATGGTTTTGGCTTGCTCCAAAACCTTTAGCATTTCGCTGGTTTTTACCGGTTTGGTTACGTTTAGTATCCCTTCTTGTACAAAATCCTGTACTGAAAACACGATTACAGGCTTGTTGCTGTTGCTCTGACTATTCTGTTCTAATAATATTTCTTAGATTCAACTCATAAGTGCAATTCATTTTAACGTGATTGAAAGAGGTTAGCTGATATAGTTCAAGGCTTTTTCAATCCGACCAAAGATGAGGAAGCTTATGAAAGGTTATAAACAGCTAACCCAGATACAAAGATACCAGAT